>JAHEDF010000014.1 GCA_024641365.1 Planctomycetota bacterium
TAAACCAAAATAAATCACATAATTACGTGCTAAGTAACAAGACATTGCTTGAGCAAATGCAACATCACTCGGGTATTTGGCTCTTTCAGGGTATTGTGACGGAAGACCAGTAATATCTTTGTTCGTTTCATCTATCATTTTCCACGCAGTGTTTTCTGCGCCACGCTCACGTATGGTTAATCCGGTGGTTCCGCTGCCGATTTTACCGAACAGTGATTGTTGCAAATAGTATCCACGCGCTGCTTCTGTTGGTTGCTCTTTAAGTTTTTGATGTTCATCATGCGGTAAAAAAGTATGCGCTTTATCCATAAAGATACCAAATTTTCCAAACATGTTTTCTGTAGCAACGTCTACAATTCCAGGATTAGTTGCAGGATCTTCTTTGACATCATAAACAATTTTTCCAGTTCTATTATAAGCATATAAAGGCATATCAGTGGCATAAACTGGGAAGCTAGTAACGGGTGTCGCACTTGGGTTAAAAACGCCACCTGCTGGATTCGTGTAATATAATTTTACTGAACCAGGAAAATCAGTTGGTCTGACAGTGTATTTACCATTTGGTCTTACCCATAATTGTTGCCCTTGTCCCACCAAATTTTGTGGCTCAAAAGGATAACCAGATAATTGCGGAATATTCGCCAGCGTATTGACAACTTGCGCACCACGATTTTTACGGTCACGAACGTAATCTGAATGACCTGTAAGACCAGATCGACTGTCATTTTTAAAGTTTAGAGCGGTACCGTTTAAACTAATATTGGTGCTGGTCGCGTCATTACCATTTAACGTGTGATCAGTTGGAATGTTATATGGCACTTGGTAGCTAGGGTTCATATTGTATTGACCCTGATAATAATAATTACCCGCTTTACGCATGCGAAAAATACCGTCGACACCAGTTACCGTTACAACTTTCGACGTCGTTCCAATATTAATAATAGTACCACTTGAAGCTGCTGCATGATAATCACCACCTAAATATTTGGTGCCACCACCGCCCATATATAAAGCACCATTACTATGCACGGCACCAACAATATCTAAACGAGGACCAGGATGCATTTCAATGTCGCCTGTTGGTCCGGACGCACCATAAAAAATAACATAACGAAATAAATTAATTAATTTAAGCTGCACCATGCGCTGGGTTTGCGCACTCGCCAATGCCATACCAGGCGTCTTCCATGGATCCGCTGTCTTGAGATCAAAATTTGGAGCGCTGAAAGAACGTGGGTCGAGATAGTAGGATTGGGTGGTAATTTTGAAATGATAGTAACCTGGATTATTTTGATTGAGAGATGTACCTGACCACGATTGTGTCGGCTTAACAATTTCATTAGGATTTGCTTGATAGTTATCTGAATAATTATCACCTAAATAATCGCTGGTATCAAATTTGTCTTTGTCGCCTGATGCAAGGGCAATTGTTCTATCATAAATTTTGACTGGTTCGATGCGCCAATAAACTAGACAATTGCCAATCCACATGCCCCTGGTGTTTGTCGCATTACCAGAAAAAAGTCCCTGCTGTAACCAGCGCTCGGTAATTTTTTCTACACCACCTGTACCCGTTGAGGAAACGTCCTCAGTCAAGGTGCTCAAGTCACCACTCGATTGGACTAATTTGGTTTCGACTAAAGAGGCAACGGTTTCTGCTGCGTACGAAGCCTGTTGTTTGGCAAGATTGACAGCTTGTATATTTCGTGTCCCCACCAAGCGATCAGAGGTCATAGCCAAACCGGCTCCGACCCCAACTAATACTATCAAGGTTATTACCAAAGTATTCCCTGATAAATGTTTTTTTATTAATGATGACATAACAACCTCCTCTTTTCAGAGTCGTTTCGTTAATCTTGATAAATACTGCGCATGGACGCGGTATAATCGACTCGTTTGCTAATTACCGCACCACTATTTGCTCGTGGGCCAGTTGGTGCCCGTTCGATATCAATAGCAATACGAATTTGATTTTCGTTAAGGGTTGGATCTTCCAACCATGTGGTAAATTCTACCTTCGTGACATCTTTAAATAAAATTTCATCTAAAGTCCAGGCGCTTGTAGGTGGCAACACACCAGTACTGTCATATCCATTGGTATATTTTCTGACCAAATTTTTCTTTCCCTCTTTGTTAGCTTCTACAGCATAACGGTAATGGCGTAAAAAATTGGGATTCTGATTATCATCAAACGACAGGCCCTCTTTTTTGTTCGTCTCCCACACAGCTGCCACAAACCATTGTGGATCAGATTTATAATTTTCATTCATAACCAAGACATGAGTCGGCTCTGCGTCCATATAATTACTTAAATCCACTGGTTTCGTATTTATATTGGTGAAATTGACTCGTGCGTAATGTTCATCTTTCGGTGAGTTTGCTACGATCATCGATGTTCGTAATTTCAAAAAGGTAATTTCTGAACGATCAGTACTTACAGTCGGATACATTGGAAATTTTTTCCCGGTCAGCGGATCAATTACATTGGTATCTGTAGTTGGATCATATTTAAAAAACCACGAAGAATTTGCAAAATCATTCGTAACACGATTTTGAAAGGCTACGGTTTCACCTTGGATGCTGTCGCGGGTAATATCATAATCAGAAAAATTAGCTGACGTGACCATCGATTCAAAGACCGCTACCATCACAATACTAAAAAGCGCAATACCAATAACGACTTCCAAGAGTGTTGTTGCTAATCGATTGATATTCATAGTTATTTTCTCCGCGCCACGACAACTTCATGCCAATGCGTGCCACCGACGACTGATGACCAACTGATGATAACACGCATCATAATGGCACCATCAACCTGTCCGATATTTATTTCGCTGGGATCCTCTGGAAGAAAAACATTTCTATCTGTGGCAGTTGGCCCTGATGGACTTACATTTAATTGCGGATTACCAACCGCCTCCAACCACACTTGTCGAGAGTTTTTTGTCGAGGCTGACAACAACGTTTCATTTATACTATCAATCAAGGACATCTGATAATATTCTAAATAAACCCGCAAATCATTCATACCACTTGGTTCGGTTAATATGCCTAATTTAATTAAATCATCCACATCACGCGCGGCTCTCTCGGTCATTGGTGGCACCACTGGCGCCCCTGTTGCTGACACATAAGCAAGTTGGTTAGTTGCACGTCTGTGCCAGGACCAGGCATTTCGATTTGGATATTCAGCTACATCTTTACCAAGATCATCCCAGCGAGCACCCTGTAATCGCTCAACCATAATTTGCGCAATGGCTTGCGCTTTTATTTCTTCATCTAAAGCAGTGCGGCTTTGATGCAGCGTATAAATAACGCCAATTATTGCCGCTAATGCCGTCGTCAAAATGGCAATCGCAATCATGACCTCTAAAATCGAAAAACCTGCATGACGGTTTAGGCTAATTCGGCTATACCTGTGAACTGCGCTAAACCGTTTAATGGACAACTGCATTGCTGAATGGCTCCTCAAATGCCTCATTACTTTGGCGGTTTACCCGCCCAGGCGACGGTAAATGCCATGGTGACCTTTACCATCGAAAACTAACGAAAATCGGATCAACAATGCGGTTTACAGCAGGTCAAAAGCCGTTGTGACGGCTTTTAACGTCTGGCGTATTTCCCCCGCCCCGTGCGCACTCGACCAGAAGGCCGCTTCGAAGGGACTCGGTGCTAGGTAGACGCCGTTTTGAAACATAGCCAGACAGAACTTTTTCCACCGCTCTGTATCGCTTTGGGTTGCATCCATGAAGTTACGCACCGGTTTATCGCTAAAAAAGAATCCCCACATGGTGCCACATTGTGCCAATTGGAGCGGGATCTCACGTTCGGCTGCTAAGTCCCTAATTTTTATAAGCATGGAGGTCAAATTAGTACCCTGCTTTGCGTAAAAGTGCTTTTTACTGCATTCCTGTAAGGTCGCTATGCCAGCAGCTACAGAAACTGGATTACCGCTTAATGTGCCCGCTTGATAACAACTGCCGAGCGGTGCGAGATGCTTCATCACATCACGACGACCACCGTATGCTCCAACTGGCATGCCGCCGCCTACTACTTTGCCTAGACAGGTTAAATCTGGCTTAATTTTACAAAGGCGTTGATAGCCACCCCACGCAGTACGGAAACCGGTCATCACTTCATCAAAGATGAGCAAAGCGCCATGTGCGGTGCATAAGTTTCGTAAGCCCTGTAAGTAACCAGACTGTGGTAAAATAAGCCCCATATTACCAGCCACCGGCTCAATAATTATTGCGGCGATTCGGCCACGGTTTTTGCGAAATGCCTGCTCCATGGCTGGTAAATCATTGTAGGGAACCGACAGAGTATGCGCTGCAAAGTCAGCAGGAACTCCAGCTGAATCGGGTTGATTCAAAGTCGCACAACCACTGCCTGCAGCGACCAAGAGATGATCCGCATGGCCGTGATAACACCCATCACATTTGATGATGAGATCGCGCCCAGTTGCCGCTCGCGCAAGTCGGAGAGCGCTCATGGTCGCTTCCGTTCCGGAGCTCACTAAACGAACTAAATCAATACTTGGCAATGCTTTACATATCAACGATGCGAGCTCGGTTTCAGCTGGCGTCGAGGCACCAAAACTGAGGCCCTGGGTTGCCGCTCGCTGAACGGCTTTGACTACTTTTGGATGCGCGTGACCAAGAATGAGCGGTCCCCAACTCAACACATAATCAATGTAGCGACGACCGTCCGCATCAAAAATGTGAGCCTTCGCTCCGCGCGTAATAATCGGCGGTTTGCCTCCCAAACGATTAAAAGCGCGTACCGGTGAATTAACTCCTCCGGGAATACGTTGTTGGGCATTTTTAAAGAGGCGTTGCGAACGCGGGCCTGCAAGTGAACGAGCTGTTGTCATGGACAGCGTCGTCGCAAATTTCTTATTCTGACGCAAGCCTGATTTCAATTTAGTTACATACGGATGCTGAATAACGCATAGTTTTCATCGTCTTGCGAGATTTTTATGTCCAGCCTATGGTTAAACCTGTGATTTATCTTGCCAGCAGCAGTCCCCAACGCGCATTTTTACTCACGCGCGCTCATATCCCTTTCACTGTCGTTCGCTCAACGTGCGATGAAGAAACGATTACTGCGCCACATCCGCGTGAATTAGCGCTTGAACGTGCACGCGCAAAAGCTCGTGGTGCACAACTGACAGAAGCACACGCCAACGAGCCAAACGCTGTTATTCTGGGTGCCGACACAGTGGTTGCTTTGGGAAATGATGTTTTTGGTAAACCATCTGATCAAAGTGATGCCGAACGAATTTTAAACTGTCTGCAGGGAACAACCCACACCGTTTACACTGGCCACTGCTGCATTCGTATCGCTAATAACAGTGAAGTGGCAGATACGGCAAGCGCACAGGTCACCATGCGGTCCATGTCACAGGCGGATATTCATGATTATCTGAGTCGCGGTGAAAGCGCTGGTCGTGCTGGTGCCTACGCCATTCAAGAAAGTGGCGATGAGTTTGTGACAAATTTAGTAGGAAGTTGGGATACCGTGGTTGGCTTGCACGTCGCCATGGTAGCTGATTTATATCGCACATGCTGCGGGACATGGCCTGCGGGATATAAACCATAAGTAGGGAAATTTTATTATAATGCGTTTCATCACGCTTGGTCCTACAGCTGCATGTTTTGCTCTGTCGCGATGGGACTCCCGCCGGTTGATCTTGCCTCTGTAGCGACTCCGCCACCATGCGCCCTCCCGCCCAAGGCAGCGGACGAAGGAGTTTTTCATGGAACGATACGCAATCGGACTCATTGGCTGGGGTACTGTTGGTGGTGGTGTTATTGAAATATTGCAACGTGATCGCCAATTATTTCTCGATCGCTGTGGTCTAGAATTACAGCTAAAAACCATTGTTACACGCAACCCAGCACGAGCACGCGCGCAATCAGCCGGTGATGCGGTGGTTACCGATCAATTGAGTGCCATTTTACATGATGATGCCATTCGCACCGTCATTCATTTAGTTGGCGGAACCACAGAAGCACGCGACATCTGCTTAGCTTGTTTGAAAGCTGGTAAACACGTTGTGACGGCTAACAAAGCATTGTTAGCCGATCACGGCGATGAGCTTTTTGCCGTTGCAGCTGAAAACAAAGTTGCCATCGCTTTTGAAGCTGCGGTCGCTGGTGGCATTCCAATTGTTGCTGCCCTACGCGATGGCCTCGTCGCCAATCGCATCAGTGGGATTTATGCTATCTTGAATGGTACTTGTAACTATATACTTAGTAAGATGACTGAGGAAGGCACTGAATACGCTATCGCTCTCAAAGAAGCACAAGAGCTTGGCTATGCTGAGCTGGATCCAACGCTTGATGTGAATGGAACTGACTCGGCTCACAAATTAGCCATCCTCGCCCGCATCGCTTTTCATGGTCGCATTCCCTTGTCCGAAGTACGAGTTGAGGGCATCGAACATATCACGCCACAGAACATCGCATCTGCTAAAGCCATGGGAGCTCGTATTAAGCTCCTAGCGGTTGCCAAAACAGCTCCGCAAGGCTTGGAATTACGCGTAGCCCCGACTTTAGTGCCGACATCGCACCCCCTAGCACACGTAAACGCAAACTATAACGGAGTTTATGTACTTGGCAGCGCTGCTGGTCCTACCCTCCTAGTAGGTCAAGGCGCTGGAGCGCACCCAACAGCTAGTGCCGTGCTTGCAGATGTTGTGGACGTAGCAACCGGACGTTATCAGAACACTGCGTTACGATTCCAGTTTTTCACCAGTGCTCACAATGTACCTTTGTTACCTGAAGATGATGAAGTCACAGGCAGCTACGTTCGATTCCTGGTAAACGATAAACCAGGTGTGTTGGCTGGCATAACTGCTGAATTGAACAAAAAGGGGGTCAGCGTCTTGTCGATGCATCAAAGTAACCCCAACAAACATGGCCAGGCATCCATCGAAATCTGTACACATGCTGTTTTAAGTAAGCATTTTTTCCAAGCTATTCGCGCAATCGATGAATCTGGGCTTACTGTTCAGCCCTCTGTTACCTTACGCTGTCTGTAACCGTTCCACGTGGAACATATCATCCCTCTAGGTCTTCCCACCTGACCCTTGCGCTTGTCGTTCCACGTGGAACATCCCGCATTACCCCTATGCCACCTATCATTGCAGTATCTAACCAAAAAGGCGGCGTCGGTAAAACGACGTCAGTGGTTAATCTTGCCGCAGGTTGTGGTTTGGCTGGACTAAAAACGCTTGTTATTGACAACGATCCACAGGGAAATGCTTCAAGTGTACTTGGTGAGCGTTCATCTGGACCCTCTATATATGCTGGTGGTAAGCCAAAAAACGCTGGAAACCGCAAAAATGTCTGGGTTATCGAGGCTGGTAACGACCTCTTAGAGCAAGAACAAAGACTAACTCGCCAATCTGGTGGTCGCTTAGTATTGAAGGAACGGTTGGAATCGCTGGTAGATCAATTTGATGTGATCTTTATCGATTGCCCACCCAATTTGTCTTTGTTACCTATCAATGCTTTGTTGGCTGCGAACCGTTTATTGGTGCCACTGCAATGTGAATACTATGCGCTAGAAGGTTTGAGTCAGTTACTCGCCTATGTTGAAGAGCTGAAAGTAACAACCCAAGCAACTATTTCGCTGAGTAACATTTTACTCACCATGTATGACCCCAATTATCCATTAGCCAGTCAAGTAGAGAAGGAAATTCGTCAGCATTTTAGCAAAGAAGCGCTTCATACCGTTATTCCACGCGATGTCTCCTTGGCAGCAGCGCCAAGTCACGGCAAAACCATATTTGACTACGATCCCATTAGTACTGGGGGGTTAGCATATCTATCGGCAACCAAGGAACTGATCCATGGCTTTAAGTGATAACAGCCTCGGTCGCAGTCTCAGCGAAGTTTTCGCTAAAACTGTGCGACGTGATCCGCCCAAAGGCTACATGGAAATTGATATTGGGCTCATCACGCCGCCCACAGCAAATCCGCGCACCGAATTTGACCAACACGCACTGGAAGAATTAGCCGCCAGCTTACGCCTGCATGGGATGTTGCAGCCCATCGTCGTGATGAAAAAAGAGGTGGGCTATGAAGTTTTATCTGGTGAGCGCCGTTATCGTGCTGCAAAATTAGCTGGCCTTGCCTCAGTTCCGGTGGTCGTTCGTGATGAACAAAATCTTCAGCATCAAGCTGAACTACGACTCATTGAAAATATTCAGCGTGAAAATTTAAATGCGATCGAATTAGCAAAAGCTTACCAAGCGCTGATCGACACGCACGAATTGACGCACGACGCTTTAGCCGAACGGGTCAATAAAGAGCGTAGTAGTATTTCAAATAGCCTGCGCCTGTTAGCCTTACCTGAAGCATTACAAAATCTGGTCAGCACGGGAGCGCTCAGCATGGGACATGCGCGAGCACTGGTATCTATTAGTGATGCGGAATGGCAGAGCACCCTCGCACAACGCATAGCGGATGAAGGATTATCCGTCCGTGAAACAGAACGTTTGGTGAAATCCGGTCCACAAACAACAACCGCAACGAATGTCAAAACCAGTAAAGCGCCACATGTCCGCGAATTAGAAACCAATTTATTTCATTTATTTGGAACGCGTGTCTCGGTGAAGGAGCGCGGCGGTAAAGGTTCCATGACCCTGTATTTTGATAGTAAAGACCATTTCCAACGTGTGGTGGCCATCATGGATCGCATTGTCAAACAAGCGAATGTAACCACACCTCCTAAATAAATTTATCTGTTTTAATTACCTGAGTCATGGCAATTGAAAAAATAAACCCCGCAGTTTTTGCTGCGGGGTTTATTTTGTTTGCGACTAACTACTTAGCCGCGTGCACTAGCAGATCTTAATTTCTTTTTCGCTGGCTTAGCTTTTGCCTTGCTTGCTTTTACCTTAGTTACCTTTGGCTTTTTTGCTTTGGTGGCTTTTTGCGGCGCTGATGCTTTATGATTGAGCGCTGCTTGAGCTGCCGCTAAACGCGCAATAGGCACACGGAATGGTGAGCAACTGACGTAGGTTAAGCCAATTTTTTGGCAAAATTCGATCGTTGCTGGGTCACCGCCGTGTTCACCACAGATGCCGAGTTTGATACCTGGACGAACTGGTTGAGCACGATCAATGGCAATTTCCATTAAATTACCAACGCCCGTTTGATCGATCGAGGCAAATGGATTTGCCTTCACGAAACCAAGCTTTTGGTAATATGGTAAGAATTTACCAGAATCGTCACGTGACATACCCATGGTGGTTTGGGTCAAGTCATTGGTGCCGAATGAGAAAAACTCGGCGTGTTCTGCAATTTCATTAGCCGTCAAGGCGCCACGTGGAATTTCGATCATGGTGCCAACCAAATAGGTCAATTTGGTTTTTGACGCTTTAATTTCTTCCGCAAATACACGATGCACAATATCGAGCTGATTCTTCAATTCTTGTTGGAAACCAACCAGCGGAATCATAACTTCGGGAACTACTTTTTTACCCGTTTTCTTTGCAACTGCGATAGCAGCACGAGCAATAGCACGGCTCTGCATTTCTGTTATTTCAGGGTAAACAATACCTAAACGGCAACCACGATGACCTAACATCGGATTAAACTCATGTAATGAGTGTCCTAATCCTTCAACGCGTTCGTAGCTAACGCCTAATTTCTTAGCCAAGGCTTCGATTTGTGGTCCGCCTTGTGGTAAGAACTCATGCAACGGAGGATCTAACAAACGCACGGTCACTGGGCGACCAGCCATCGAAGTAAATAGGCCTTCAAAGTCCTTTTGTTGGACAGGCAATAACGAGGCTAATGCACTATTAAAGTGTTCAATCGCTTCGCTGTATTCGCCATTGAGGCTGGCGAGACGTTGTTCATCGCCGTGAGCTTCTTCAACTTCGGCTTTGTATTTGGCGTAGTCTTCTGCAAACAAGATCATTTCACGCACTGAGTCAATGCGATCGCCCTCAAAGAACATGTGTTCCGTACGGCATAAACCGATGCCTTCAGCACCAAACGCAATAGCATTTTCAGCTTGGTCTGGTTGGTCCGCATTGGTGCGAATGCCCATGGTGCGGTATTTATCCGCTAACTTCATAACGAAGTCGTACGCTTGGAACATTTTGCTTTGTGCTGGCTTCATGGTTTTAGCAACCAAGACCTGCAACAATTCACTGTCCGATGTTTTTACTTTTCGGCCGTACACTTTGCCGGTGGTACCATTGATGGCGATGTGTTCACCTTCACGTAAGGTTTTGCCATTACATTCTAAAGTGCCTTTGTCGTAATTAATTTCGATTTCACCGGCACCAGCAACACAGACTTTACCCATTTGACGAGCAACCAGTGCAGCATGTGATGATACGCCGCCACGTGCGGTCAAAATACCTTCAGCGGCAATCATACCGCGTAAATCTTCTGGGCTGGTTTCAACGCGGCACAATACCACTTTTTGGCCATGTGCTGCTAACTCTTCTGCTTTTTTCGCGGTTAGCGCAATAACGCCAGACGCTGCACCTGGGCCAGCAGGTAAACCAGTGGATAAATAACTGTCTTTTTCTGCCGCTTTTTCATCGGCGCCGTCAAAAATAGGTGCTAATAATTGATCTAATGCTTGCGGATCACCTGATGACACCGCGTGTTCAGGTTTCATCAACTTCGCTTTCACCATGTCGTGTGCAATTTTGACATAGGCCTGTGCGGTACGTTTTCCGTGACGCGTTTGCAACATGTACAATTTCTTATCTTCGATGGTAAATTCGAAGTCTTGTACATCACCAAATTCCTTTTCTAACTTGGTACGAACTTTTAATAATTGTTTGTAAATATCTTTGAAAATCGGATCTGTTGCCATGTCCTGAATTTTCAACGGTGTACGCACACCTGCGACCACGTCTTCGCCTTGGGCATTTGCTAAATATTCGCCATAGAATTCATTTTCACCGTTAGCTGGGTTACGGGTAAAGGCAACGCCAGTACCAGAGGTGTCGCCCATATTGCCAAAGACCATTGCTTGGACGTTTACAGCCGTACCCCATTCATGTGGAATATTATATTTGTTGCGATAAAGATTGGCACGTTCATTCATCCATGAACCAAATACGGCGCCCACCGCACCATTTAATTGTTCGTATGGATCTTGTGGGAATTTCTTGCCTGTGCGTTCTTTAATTAATGCATTAAAACGTTTAATTAATTCTTTGAGGTCATCTTCAGTTAATTGATTGTCCTCTTCTATGCCTAATTCTTCTTTTAAGGTATCCATCACATGATCAAATGGCTCATGTTCATTTTCATGGCGCTTTTGCACACCCATAACCACATCGCCATACATCTGCACAAAACGGCGATAACTGTCGTAAGCAAAACGACCATTGTTGGTTTTCTTTTTCAAGGATTCGACGGTTACGTCGTTTAATCCAAGATTTAAAATGGTATCCATCATCCCAGGCATGGAGTCACGTGCACCTGAACGCACCGACACTAATAATGGATTTTTTGCATCACCGAATTTTTTGCCAATCGCTTTTTCCAATTTTTTAATTGCTGCAGGAATATCTGCGTTGAGCAAACCTTTTGGATAGGATTTTTTGTTCGCGTAATAATAGGTACACACTTCCGTGGTAATGGTAAAACCATCTGGTACGGCAAAACCACGACGGCTCATCTCTGCTAAGTTGGCACCCTTTCCGCCTAATAATGGTTTGAGCGACGCATCGCCGTCGGACTTACCGCCGCCAAAGTGATAGATATATTTAGTTGATTTTTTTGATGTGGCCTTGGCCATGATAGGTCCTTGTACGGGGGACAAACGGGTTGACGGAAGGGTTCTTGAAGGGGGTGCGCACACTACGAGCGAAGATGAGGTGGTCAACGCATGCGCGCTAAAGCTATGCGTGCTTAAATTTAAGAGCCAAGCCCGTCGTTTTTAGCCTGTTCGCTCAACCACTGCCGAGCAAATCCAACGGCTGCTTGGTGATTAGTCAGCAAACCTTCCAACTGTTGGTCCTGAATAGCATGCAATAGAGCGCCAAACTGTGGACCTGGTTGCACGCCGAGCGCCATTAAGTCCTCTGCATGCAACAAAGGGGTTATCGTCGCATGGTGTTCAGCCGCTTGTTCTGCCAGTAAGTTATCAACGCTCGACCCATAGCGAATCGATAAAACACGCGCTAATCGCTGTCCATCTGGATGTCGCCAGCATCGGCGTCTATATGCTAAACGTTGTTCTCGTAATGAATTAGGATTTTCGGCCTGTTTATAAATCCATATCACAGAACGTTTAAGTGCTACTGCTAGCGGCATAGCCTCTAACCATGCCTGCACCTGGTTCAGCGGACATGGGCCTAAACACACGGCAAAGATAATCGTCTCATCGTCATCATCTCGTAAACGAGTGAGATAATCGCCAATCATCTGGAGCGTAGTGCCGGGCAATTCAGCTAAGGGCTGACAAACCTGAGCGAGATGGCCACTGTTTATCAACAATTTAAACCACTGATCCCGCCCATAGGCTGCCATCGCCTTATTCCATTCCTGCAGCACCCGCTCTTTACTCACCCCGGCAAGTGAGGTTACACACACCGCATCCCAAGTGCTTGCTTCAATGACAAAATTCAGTCGCGCCGCAAAACGTAACGCACGCAAAACGCGCAAACGGTCTTCATGTAACCGTGCAGCTGCATCGCCAACAGCACGAATAATTTTTTTTTCTAAATCAGCTTTGCCGTGCACATAATCATAAATAATCCCTGTCTTAATATTTATTAAAAGCGCATTAATGGTAAAATCACGTCGCTCTACATCTTCTTGTGCCGTACTAAAATGAACCTGACTTGGACGGCGTCCATCAATATAGGCACCATCATTACGAAATGTCGCAACTTCTACCTGACTGCCATTTGGTGCAACTACAATAATAACACCGAAGGCTTTACCAACTGCAACCGTTTGCCAGCCGTGTTGAGCAAACTGTAATTCAACTTCTTCAGGATGCGCAGCAGTAGCCAAATCAATATCTTGAACAGCGTTCCCTAAAAGTAAGTCACGAACACAACCACCAGCCGCATAGGTTTCAAAACCTGCTGA
Source organism: Planctomycetota bacterium (assembly GCA_024641365.1). The sequence continues at coordinate 13,086 of JAHEDF010000014.1, forward strand.
GATTAATATTTCTGCAACAGCTTGCCCTGTTTTCCATGGTTCCGCTACCGGAATAGTACACACCCACGGTTGCGTGTCCTTCTCCATTATAATTCCACGTTAATTTGGTAAACTAATAGGCATAATTAAATAGGTCGAACCAGGTTCACGCATAATTAAACCGCGTGACAATTCGATGCTAATACTTTCACCTTTATATACTTTTAATACATCACTTAAGTATTGTGCATTAACCCCTAAACGTATCGCTGAACCTTGATAGGTACAGCGAACTGGAATACGTGCGCTACCATTGGTATAATTTAAATTACTAAAAATTGATTCATCTTTATCTAATGCAATAATGATTCCACGTGCCGTTTGACTGGTCATAAGCGCAACACGACGTACAGCTGAAGCTAATTCAGCCGTCTGGAATGTTACACTACTTGGTGCATTCATCGGTAAGGCATTACGATAAGAGGGAAAATTTCCATCAACTAAACGACTGGTTAACTCTACATTTAAACCAACGGTGGTCTTTAAACGCACAAACAATAATTTACTCGCAAAAGCTAATTCTACAAATTCAGGAGTAATCGTACCAATAATACGTTGTAAATGATTTATCGTCACAGAAGGAACAACTGCTTGGACCGGATCACCAGATGCATTTAATTTAAATTGATCGCCCTTTTCTACTGCTTCACATAATATTTTTCCATCAGTTGCTGCTAATATGGCTTCATTATTTCCTATTGAAACGAAAATACCAGATAGCACTGCACTTGTTCTATCTTTATCCATACCAAAAACAGTTTGCCGAACCATTTCTTCAAAGCGCGCACCTTTAATAGCAACTTTACTGACATCATTTGGAAATGCTTGAACGGGAGGAAATGTTTCACCAACAACAGCTGGCACTTGGTATTCACCATCAGATAATTCTATATGTAATTGACTCGTATCACCTTTTTGTTCGAGCCATAATAAAATACTCGCAGAAGATGATTCTCGTAAAATACTGGCAAGTTGACGAGCTTGAACAACCGCTTGACCAGCGTGTTCTATTTCTACTCGTTGGACGACACAGCGTAAACCAACTTGTAAGTCAGTAGCAATGACCTCAAGCTGATCCTTTTTAGCATCGAACAGTAAATTTGTTAGAATTGGTTTGGTGCTGTTAGACGGTACGACAGCATCAGCTGCCTGTATGGCTGCGAGTAGATCTTGGCGATCACAGCGCAAACGGAGCGACTGACTTGGTTGTTTTTCCATGATAGATAACTATCCTATTCGTCATCCTCCTTCTGTCAAAAACGTCTAAAACTATCTAAAGGAAGGTTAGCTCTCTAGTTAGTGCTGTCGACAAATCTGACTAAAGACCAACTGTAGTTGCCTATAAAGCGTCTTTTTAGTCAGAATATTCACAAAAGAGGTGTAGGAATGAGTAAATTGTCGAAAACTCTCCGCCAGTAGTGTCATTTTCGACAGTGTTTAGAAAGACGAAACACCGCATTCAGACCTTTAATAGCATCACGTAATTGACGCATACAGGTGTTAAAACGGTAGTAGCGATTGAGTTATCGCTTTTTTAACGACAGTGTTCGGCGATGAGTCTAAGGCTTATTTTGCTATTGGTAGGAAGTTTATTCACTCAAGTCGGGTGTACACGCACCTTACTTGGTGTGTTGTTAGCTCCTGAAGCCGTTGTGAGTAGTACAGCAGGAAATGTCGTTGGAGCAGGTGCAGAAACGTTATCTGGTATGAGTGTTGAGCAATTAGCGAATCTTGAATCAACCGCTATGGAGATTGATAAGCTCATTGCAAATGATCCTAACAGTGCAAGTGCGAGGCGACTACGAGAGTTACAGGAAAAATTACGTGGTATGCCAAAAAACACGGGACCAGATCAACGTGTAGCTGCACAAGGACCACCACCACCACGTCGAGCGATGAATAAACCGTTACCTCTGCGTCATGGTGATTTATTGTCAGTAAAAAAACCAAGTAATTTAATAGAAACACGCCGTCCACCAATGCGGCCAAATACACAACCATCATCTACGACGCTCAAGCCTGACAATGTTCCAGTGCATATGATGTCGATTACACCAGTGCGTATACAATAAATTATTCGTCGCTTACAGTATCGCCATCAGTGGTTAATTCTAATAAATTATGTAATACATGTGCTTCTTCATCACTACCTAATTGCGGGTCACGAATACGGTGAATTACGCCTTCCGCTTTATTTTGCACGAGTAAAAATTGTTCTTCACCGACATTGGTAACTTCTAAAAAGTGCAATTTTCGCGCACGAACCAATGCAAGTGCGACAACATAGGCTAAACATTGTTGTGAACGCGTGCGAGCATTTTTTAAATTAGTAAATATTTGTGCGAGTGTAGCAGCGTTTAATTTAAACGGTTTACGCTCATTTCCTGGTTGAGGAGCACGTTGTCGCCACCAACTAATAAAATGGTTGTGATCTAGTTCTGCCCATGCGTCAGCACAAAAGTCGAGGCGTTTAAATTCACGTTCTTGAACAACCAGTGCGGAGAAAAAAATTTCCCCAGGTGCCAGTGGCCGATTAGCAACCGAGCAGGTCAATTGTGGCGTGCTTATTTTACCTTCCCAGTCCATAGAACTCCCTGAAAAAAATACGGCTCATGCGCGGATAGTAGTCTACTTAAAGCCGGTACAATCCCCGATAACCGCGCTTCTTAAAACACCATGACGCGACGCAACTAAACGTTGTTTTTAGCCACGCATTGCCGCTTCAATATCAGCAATCGACTTCGGAATACGGCGACTCATATCTTCACAACCATTTTTCGTAATGAGTAAGTCGTCCTCAATGCGTACACCAAAACCTTCATCGGGCAAATAAACGCCAGGCTCATTGCTGAGAATCATTCCAGCTTGAAACGGCACGGAATAATCAGCGGGATCGTGCACATCTAAACCAATATGATGTGATAAACCATGATGTCGTATAAACCCGGCATCAATAATTGGTTTCCAAGCAACATCATTTAATTCGTCACGCGTCACACCTGGTTTGGCATGTTTGCGTGCAATTTCATTACAATGGAGAACCAGTTCGTAAACTTCTTTAAATCGTTTATTGGTAAATTTTCCATGTTGTGGAACGGTACGAGTAACATCCGCACAATAACCTCCAGCAGTGGCACCAGAATCCATAAGTAAAGGCTGTCCTTTTTTAAGCGGCTGATCATTAAACGGATAATGTAGCGTAGCACCGGCAACACCACTGCCGATAATTGGCGGAAATGCGAGTGGTCCGTACGCAACTTTTTTATAATGCATAACTAATTCACTAGCGACTTCACACTCCATTTTTAATTTAGGAATACGTGGTAAAGTAGCGAGTAAACCTAAACGAGTAATTTCTATCGCACGTCGATGCCAAGCTATTTCGTCATCATCTTTATACATACGTTGAATGACCAGTTCAGGTTCAACATTGATAAGTGTAATGCCTTTTAATTTCTTTTTCCAATACGTAAACTGTTCTGCTTGAAAACCAGGTTCCTTGTCACGATAGCACATGGCTATTTTATGACCTGCACGCTTTGCGGCTTTATGAATATATTCGACTAATTTTTTACGATCGGCAACGGCGTGCACACCATGGGCGCGTTTTGCTTTTGCATCCGGACCTAAACGTTGGCCATCCCAAACTATTTTTTTTGGATCACCAGCATCGAGAAAGAGAGTATCGTGTGGACTGCGTGTCGGATCTATTAATAAGGCAGCTTCCGGTTCAGCGCAGCCACTATAATAATCAAACCACGGATCTTGTCGGGTATTACGTAAACGATTTTCGTCACAGCCAATCAACAATAATGGTATTTTACGACCGTGTTTTTTTGTTATAAGGCGAGCAGCTTGTGCACGACGACGGCGGTAGGTAGTAAGCGGAAGGACAAGTCCACGAATAATCATATGGTATCACAAACGAGCGGCTAAGGGTGAGCTGAAGAAAATAAGCGTTGCTTTATAAAGGACACCCTAAGAACGAAAAGCTGTCGTGCACGCTGATATGTCTCTTCGACCTACGACAATTATACGTGACGACTCATTAGGCTCGCCATTGGATCCAATCATCGGTTGGTCGTACAAGCGCCGGACATGGGAGTTGTTGCCGATATTCGCGTGCACTAATACCAAATGCGGCACGAAAACGTCGTGCAAAATAATTTGGGTCATGCCAGCCCACTTGTTTACCAACCAACGCAATAGGCATGTCGGTGGTGAGTAATAAAACGGCAGCTTTTTCTGCGCGTCGACGTGCCAACCACGCCATTGGTGATTGGCCCGTATGACGTTTAAAGAGGCGGACTAAATACGAACGGTTTAAATCCAACATTTTTGCTAATTCAACTAATCCCCAATCATGATCGAGTTGTTCTTCCATGGTGTGAATAGCGCGTTGGACATTGGGATCCGCTTCGTGACTACGACTAGCGCGGGCCTCTGGTACAGCGGTGTGTGCACGACTAAGGCACGCCAACACTAACAAGATGCGTGCAATAATTTCAGGACGACAACGCACCGGATCATCGCGACCATGTAAAACCCGCAGTTCATCCAATTCATTTATTAATGCTTGTAACTCATTACTGGTTAAATGCAGCGATACGATGCCTTGAGCAGTATTATCTGAGGCTGGCAGTGTACGTGCGGGTAAAATACTTGATAGTGTAGCATCGGCACGAACCCAACTAATTTCATGTGTTAATAATTCGACACCAATTAAACAATTACAAAGCTGTAAACCACGGCACCGTTCATACGCATGCCATTGACCAGGATGTAAAATGAAAACATCTCCGGCGGCAATGGGTGCTTCTCCATGAATGGTGCGATGGACGCCAACGCCACCTAAAACCACGGCTATTTCTAAGAAATCATGGTCGTGCAATGGTACATCGCCATTATGGGTTGGCGTATTGATATGGTACGGAACACCAACGGGGGCGAACAACGCACGCGTAGTCAGGTGTTTCGGACTCACGGTTGGCGATTCGAGTATCATAGTGGTCATACCATGATAGTAGCGTAAAATAGTCAATAAAGTACTGGTCAGACCTATTACAAATTATACTAATTGCGTATAAATAGGCAGTAATGAGACAAATCTCGAAAATCAGCGAGTCTCTTTTGTCTCAGTTTGTAATCACTTGGCAACTAGCCGGTCATGATCGTGACCTGTGATTGCGTTCAAAGGCAGTCACTGAACATGCCGAGACATGAGCAACCTGCGTTCATTTATCGTCGAATTGGCACACGAAGGTGGCGCCATTGCCCGGCAGTATTTTCAGTCGCTGACAACAAGTGATGTCGTTGTCAAAGCGGACCGTGATTACGTATCGCGAGCAGACAGTGAAGTCGAAGCGGCTATTATAAAACGTATTCGTGAACGTTATCCTGATCATATGATTCTGGGTGAAGAAAGTGGAAGCGCAGGCGATCTGTCCCAGGCACAAGCGTTATGGATTATTGACCCAATTGATGGCACCACAAATTTTATTCATGGTATTGCCATGTTTGCGGTATCGATTGCCTTTTGTGATGCGTTTGGTCCACAGACAGCGGTGGTGTACGATCCGATTGCCGATGAATTATTTTTAGCAGAACGCAATGACGGTTTATGGTTAAATGGGCAACCGCGCAAGACTTCAGGATGTGCTAATGTACGACAGGCATTAATTGCAACCGCAATGCCATTTCGTTCTCCGGCGGCACACGAGGATGCTTTAGCTGTGTTTAGTCACATGCAATTATTGTGCGATGATCAACGCCGTGGTGGTGCTGCCTCTTTAGATTTAGCGTATGTTGCGGTGGGTCGTTTAGATGGTTATTATGAAATAGGTATTCATGCATGGGATACGGCAGCAGGTGAATTATTAGTGCGCTGTGGTGGTGGCGTAGCAACGGACTATCGTGGACAAACGGAGCAGTTATTATCACGACGCTCTATTGTGGCAGGTGCTTCAGCATCGGTTCATCACGCTATTTTAACGGCCGTTAAACCGTTAATACCGTGGTTAGATCGCCCTCTTTTCGCAGCGAGATAAAACCATGGTGGTGATTACCCCAATACAGGTAACAAATATTCCACCAGCGCCAGATCGCTCAACACCGGTCATATGGATATGGTTATCATTAGTGTTGAGTTTATTTGTCGTAGAAAAAATAGTTGTGTTAGATTATACATATGGATTTAACTTATTACCAAAACAATTTTTTACCGCGATCACTTTTGTGGTAGCTAGCTGGAGTTGTTACAGCGACAGCGCTTTATTTGCGCCGTGGCAATTATGGTCTCATGTCATTGTGCATCAGTCGTGGTGGCAACTTGCCATTGAAATAGCTCTTATAGTAGTCATTGGCCGGACTTTAGAGCGTGCCCTGGGTACACTCGCAATGGGAATGGCATTGTTAACCCTCGCGCCAATGAGTGCGACGTTATTTTTATTAGTTGGAGGGAATTCGATTTTAGTGGGTGGCCATGGATTATGCCTTAGCATGCTTGGAGTTGCTGTTGGTCGTTATCCACGTGCCTTGGTACAATGGGGTCTTGGATATTGGCTTATTATTGTGGTTGGCTATTTGCCATTGTTCGTTCTGGCGCTGCCAACCATGATTATCCTGTACATGACCTTGATCATTTGGTTAGCGCCAGCAGCGACCGCGTTATCAGTTGCGATTTGGGCGGCCTGCTGCGTGATTGTTGGCATTATGATTGGGCTAACTGGTACACGCGTAACGAACAGTTAATAACTGAAACATCTTTTTTTGGTGCTCTACCCCACGGTCTTGGTTGCGCCTTTGTTAATGCCCACACCATAACGCCCCGCTTAAAGGACTGCTTATGGCCGCCATCGATGTACAGCCTGTAAAAGGCACGCGTGACTTTTATCCCGAGGATTTACGGGCTCGGACGTGGTTATTTGCACATTGGCGAGCCGTCGCCGCGCAATTTGGTTATGAAGAATATGACGTGTGTGTGCTCGAACATGAAGAGCTGTATATTCGTAAAGCCGGTGACGAGATCACCGGTCAATTATATAATTTTACTGACAAAGGTGATCGTCGTGTAGCGCTACGTCCAGAAATGACACCATCATTAGCGCGTTTAATTTTGGCAAAAGGTGCGGCGATGCCGATGCCGCAGCGTTGGTTTTCACTTCCACAATGTTTTCGCTACGAACAAGCGCAACGCGGACGTAAGCGTGAACACTTTCAATGGAATATGGACATCATTGGTTTACCAGGTGTTGCCGGTGAAGCAGAATTAATAGCTGCCCAGGTTGCATTTTTAAAACGAGTTGGCCTTAATTTAGAACCAGGAACTCCTGACATTGTATGGAAAGTATCCAATCGCCAAGTCATCCAATATTTTTTAGAAGGTTTAGGAATTACTGGTGATAAATTTGCAGCTGTGTGTGTGGTCATTGATAAGCGCGATAAAATTGGAAAAGAAGCAACCACAACCGAATTAACCAAACTCGGTGTTTCAACAGAAGCATGCGCAAGTATTTTAGATTTATTAGAAACCACTGGTCTTGATCAAGCGGTCGCAAAAGTGCCTGCTGATAATCCAGGGTTAATTGCATTACGTGAATTAATGGAATTAGCAGAAGCATACGGATTTGCGCATCTTATTCGTATTGATTTATCCGTCATTCGTGGCTTGTCGTATTATACCGGAACCGTATGGGAAGTTTTTGACGCAACCGGATCGATGCCACGAGCAATTGCTGGTGGCGGACGATATGACAAATTAATGGAAATATTTGGCGGCCAACCAACGCCAATGGTCGGATTTGGTTTTGGTGACGTCGTCATTTTAGAAATATTAAAAGAACGTCAGCTCATTCCAAACTTACCTCGCGGCATTGACGACGTCGTTTATCCTATGACAGCGAACGAATTTGCTGTCGCCACCCGTGTCGCCACATTTTTAAGACAAGCAGGTAAAAACGTGGTTGTCGATTTTACTGGACGCCGTTTTAAAAACGTTATTGAACGAGCCGAAAAAGATGGTGCTCAACGCTTACTTATAATAGGCGGCAATGAAGTACGCGAAGGTGTTTGTAAAATACGCACCTTAGGCGCTGAACGAAAAGAAGA
>JAHEDF010000296.1 GCA_024641365.1 Planctomycetota bacterium
GTTTTAGAGATAGTTCATGGCTTATGCGATGGCGGTCGGGCTCGCTGTTTAATGGGAAACCATGAATATACACTTCTACGTTGTTTAGGAATTCCTGGTAGTGGATTTGGCTACGATGCTCGACTATTTGACGCATGGGTCAGTGGATTTGGCGGTCATGCTGTTATGACCGCTTACAATGTGAGCTCATCGAAGGCATTACGCGCAGCTCTTCAACCGCACCTTGACTGGTTAATTAATTTACCGTGGGTTTTGGAGGGTGAAGAAAATAATCGTCATTGGATTGCTGTGCATGCGGGTTTGAGTGAAAAACCGTATGCATCCCAAATTAAAAGATTACGTGCCGGATGGGATGGCGACGACGGGTCTGCAAATTCATTATTTAATAAAGCATGGGCGCAGTGTATCCCGGAAGATTTACCCGCGACGTGGTGCGTTGTCAGTGGGCATACACCGGTGCGCGCTCCGGTGGTATTGCCGCAGCGTATTTTATGTGATACGTCTGGCGGTTTACCAGAGCGACCATTAACTGCTGTCGAATGGCCTTCAGGAAAAATTATTCAATCGTAGATTTTCTGCGTCCGATCCGATATTGTACGCGAGAAATTCCTGTGCCAGCACTGCTTAATGCATTTATTATTTTATAGTGATAATGTTGTTTTAATTCTGCCAGCAATGGACTATCAGCGACTTCAATAACTAGTGTGCCGGCCTTTGCGCTTACTGGACGAATTCGTGTCATAAATTTTTCACCAATCGCGACCTTGAGCGCATCATTTACGCGTTGAAAGCGTTTTAATTTCCGAAACGTTTCACTGCCAATTAATTGTTCGATTTCTTCGCGTAATGGTTTTGCCTTACGATAGCCATACCGCGGTTTATTTGCCAATCGGCGATCGCGTTCAGGTCCATCTCCGTGTATAGCCATGGGTGTATTCAGTCGCTTATTATAATTTTGCAATGTAAGATTTTTTTATAATCGTCATAAGAGCACTACGACAAAAATTATTTGAGTTTATCAACGACTTCGACTAATTCGCGCAAATGCAAAATTTCTGCGTCCGGATTACACGAATTGAGTGCGTCTTGCGAATGCATGTTTTCTGTGACTCGCAGGCAAGTGCGAAAACCGCACGCACGCGCGCCTGCAATGTCACGGAGCGGATGGTCGCCCACATGCAAAATTTGGTTGGCAGGTACGCCAGCTTGGTCTAATGCGTGTTGGAAATGACGTGGATGCGGTTTAATCCATCCGACATCGCTGCTCAGACTATAAAAGTCCAAATAGCCAGCCAATCCATGGCGAATAAACCATTCGCGACAGGCATCGCCAGGCCATGGCGTATGCGAAAGAATACCCAAACGATAACCACGCGCTTTCAACATGCTCAATGCCGCGGCTGTATCTGCGAACGGAATTACGGTATCAGTCAACCGAGCCAGGCACCGCGCAATGATGCGCGACAAACGGTGGGCATCACAATCCATGCCTCCGACGTTCCGAACCCAGCCAGTCAACATGGCTGCGAAATCAAATTCTTTATGTTCAGCGTTGGCAACTGGATCAATGGAATTTTTCCAATCAAAAGCGAGGTCATCCAAAGCGCTTTGGGTAAAACTGTCGGGAACGTCACAGCCCACATTTCGCAGATCACAAGCCAACTGGTCAAAGGCGCGTCGTTGTGTAACCAAATAGGGCATCCCAAAATTAGCCGCGAGGGTATCTCCCCAATCCAACGTTATGGTAGTAATTCTGCTGTTGAGCTTACCAGCGGCTGTTTTCATAGGTCACAGTCTCAATCGCTCTTAGCCAGACCAAATAGAAAACGTCTGCCTTCCCGCAGTATGTCTGAATAATAGCACCTCAGATGTCAGAAGCAGACGCACAATTAGTACAGCGAACGCTAGATGGTGATCGAACAGCGTTCGAAGCATTGGTGTCTATGCATGTAGCTCGCGCTCGTGCGGTAGCTCGCGGTGTATTGGGCGATGACGTAGCGGTCGATGATGTGGTGCAAGAGTCGTTTATGCGTGCTTACAATCATTTAGGACAACTTGGGGAACTCGCCACGTTTCCTGCGTGGCTCAGCACCATCGTGCGGAATGAAGCTGTTAGTTGGCTGCGGCGCAATGCACGCGTGCGTAGTGTCGATACTGACATCCTCAATGAAGTACCGCAGGCAGAAGCAGAAGATGAAAATCCTTTATTTGATCGCTTACGCGGGGCACTGAAACGTTTAGCTCCGCAATATCGTGAAATATTAACACTCAAATATGAAGCTGGTCTCGATTATGAACAAATTGCAGAGACGCTTGGAATAGCTGTATCGAACGTTGAAAAGCGTTTGTATCGGGCACGCCAAGCATTGTTGACATTATTGCCGGACATGCCGCAAGGGCCAGTAAAGCCGACTGTAAATGCTACTCAGCCAGATAATAATAAATAATTTATTTACTGAGTAGTTTCGTCGTTTGTTGCTGATGGCTCACGTTTAAACATTTTAGCAATATTAGAACGATGCCGTACAATTACTAAAGCAGCAATGCCAAAAATAAATAAAGTGAGCGGTAAATTAATAACTTCCCATGGATCGGGAAATGTTGAGACATGTGCAATAGGAACAGTGACTGCGGCGACCACTGACGCTGGGCCAACGGCATCACTTGGTTTTAATTGTGCAACCGTGTAACCCAATGCCCATACTAATAACCACACACCAAATGCGATAGCAGCTGAAATATAAACTAAGGCAATTAAAACGCCGAGTGCTGTTGCCACAGCTTTACCGCCTTTAAATCCGTGGAAACACGTAAATATATGCCCTAATATGGCAGCAAGGCCAACTAAAACCGGTAATGAGCTGTGTGCGTCATTTTGTTTTACCAATGCTAACGCAATTAAAACTGGAATTAATCCCTTGGCTAAATCTGCTATAAAGACAATGAAAAAATATTTTCGGCCAAGAACTCTTCCAACATTCGTAGCCCCTAAATTACCAGAGCCATGTTGTCGCAAGTCAATGCCATGTAACTTTGCAATGAGCCAGGCAAAGCTCACTGAGCCTAATAAGTAGGTAAGTGGGATTAATAACCAACTCATGATCGACGTGGCCGACGTGGACCCGCAGCTTTACGTTTAGCCTTGACGGCTTTCGGGATAATGAGGTTGGCATTGCGCTCTGCTTTGGTGCGCGCTTTTACCACAATATGTTTGTCCATGTGATCATGAAAAACACTGTCGCGCGCTTTAAATAAGATCCGCAAAGGGACGCGTTTAAATGGTAAACGCTCACGCATAAAATTTTCTAAGTAGCGTGAATACCCAGGTTCAATCCAATCCGTTCTATTGACCATAAAAATAAAAGTCGGCGGCGTGGATTCGACTTGAGTTCCATAATATATTTTTGTTGCTACCGGACCAACCTTCCGTGGCCGACGACGCTGAACGGCTAATTCGATTAATTTATTTAATTCTGATGTTGTGATTCGTTGTTGGTTCTCAAAATGTAATTCTGTTGCGAGCTCTAAAGTGCTACCGATATGTGCTTTGGTGAGAGCGCAAGTAAATGCAATGGGGGCAAACTTTAACCCCGGTAGGCGATCACGTAACCACGTGGTATATTGTTGGCGATTAGCACCACCTTGTTCGGCAATATCCCATTTATTAATCACCAGAACCGTTGGCTTGCCTTCTACTTCACAAAAATGAGCTATTTTCTTATCAACTGAGCCGACTTCATCACTGGCATCAAGCACTAATAAAATGACATCAGCTCGTTTAATAGCACGCTCGGTACGGCACGCGGCATAAAATTCGAGATCTTCTTCAATTTGATTTTTTTTACGTAGTCCAGCAGTGTCGATTAGCGTGAATTTCCCTTCAGGCCGATCAATTTGCACATCAACTGCGTCGCGTGTTGTTCCAGGGAGATCTGCAACAATAACACGCTCTTCGTCGCACAATGCATTAGTCAACGACGACTTACCCACGTTACGCCGACCAGCTAAACAAATTTTTATACGACCATCATGTTCTTTTTCTTCCGGCTGCTCGGCCCCTCGACGAGCATTCGGTAAATCAGCACAAACAGCATCAAGTAAATCGTGTAATCCGGATGCTTGAGCGGCACTTATACCAAGCGGTTCGCCAAGGCCGAGGGCATTGAATTGATGGATTTCGTTATCAAGGCCATCATGATCTAATTTATTTACCGCTAAAACAACACGGTCTTTAATTGGGCGTAAACGGGCAGCAATATCACGGTCTAAATGCGTGATGCCTTCGCGCCCATCGGTTAACATAATAATGCGATCAGCGGCATAAATTGCACGATCAACCTGCAAATACACATCAGTTTCTAAACGGTGTTCATCGACAATGCCAATCCCGCCAGTATCAACAATTTCAAATTGCCAGTCATCACGTTGCACTTTATGCAATAAGCGATCACGCGTGACACCAGGCGTTGGATCAATAATGGCAATTGGTTGGCCAACGAGACGGTTGAATAAACTCGATTTACCAACATTTGGACGGCCAATAATAGCAATAATAGGCAACATGGTTGGACAATACTTTTTATGTAAGTGAGGGAGCGATGTTTGGAAAGCTTTTAGAATAACCGCGCTGTGTGAGCTTCGTAGCGCATGGCGTAATTATGGTACCACGGGTGGTTGCGGAGCGACGGGGTCTTTCTGTTGAGACGCTGTTTCGTCCCGCTGTATCATCAGGTGAGTGGGCAACGTAAAACAGGGTAATTGTTTCAGCAAGGACCAGTTGGGTTTGACTCCTTCTAATCCCATCACTTCCTGCATGGCTAAAGCAGCCGCTAAGGTTTGTGCCGGGGGGAGGACAGTTGGATCATGAATCCATGCCACTTCATGAGTCGCTTCACGTTCGCCACTCAGTAATCGTCCATAGGGACCTATTAAAGCATCAGGTAAAACCATTGGTTTAGAAAAGGGATCAGTAGAAATAATAAGCGTTTTTTTCTCTAACCGTCGATGTTGTAATAAATGATACAACGCAAACGCTAACGGATCCTGTCGTGCTAAAGGCACAGAGCCAGAGTGAGAGGGTGATTGATGATTGGGGTCAGGATCTAAGCCTTCAAGCGCTGCGTGGACATCGCCAATATTATCTAATGCCAACAGCGCTCGTGCTAAAATGAGCTCGCGATTTGGCGCTTCAATGGTCGCCATTTTTTCAATGACATTTTTTTGATTTATTTTATTTTGTTGATCAATTACTTCGCGCATGGCATTAGCAGGTGGAGGAGTTGCTAAGGTGGCACGAATTGTTGCGCACATAGTGACAGACAATAATCCACCTGGTTCAAATGCCGCTAACTGAATGATGCGATCTAATGGCGCACGGATTGGATTTCTTTCATCATTGGATTGTGCAAAAATCGACGGAAACATCGTCGCACCAGGAAAGCCTCCAGCTAATGCGCGCCACCGCGTCGTTACCCACTCTGGGGCTTCAGCCG
>JAHEDF010000297.1 GCA_024641365.1 Planctomycetota bacterium
AGGGCCGGGATTTTGCGAATATCGTTGATAAAGCCCATGTCCAGCATGCGGTCGGCCTCGTCGAGGACCAGTATTTCCAGCTGGTTAAATTTCACTGCGTTTTGATTATATAAATCCATTAAACGGCCGGGCGTGGCGACAAGTACGTCGAGTCCGCGTCGTAATTCCATCATTTGCGGATTGATCTTCACGCCGCCAAATACGACGGCAGACCGCAATGACAAATATTTTCCGTACTGACTAACGCTTTCGCCAACCTGGGCGGCGAGTTCTCGCGTTGGCGTGAGCACAAGTGCGCGCACCGCGTTTGGTTTGGCAGGTTGTCCTTTTGCAAGGCGATGCAATAATGGCAGCGTGAAGCCCGCGGTTTTGCCCGTGCCAGTCTGCGCGGCGGCCATTACATCCCGGCCCTCGATTATCGGGGGGATTGCCTGGATTTGAATGGCGGTTGGGTTTTCATATCCCTTGTCGCTAAGAGCGCGCAGGAGCGGCTCGGATAAGCCTAAAGTGCTAAATGTCATAAGTATTCGATTGTTCTTCGGTTTGATGAGAGTTGTAAATTTGAGCGCGGAAAAGTGTCGCTAATAGCAAAACCCCGCCATTTGGCGGGGTTTCTTTCAGCGCTTGTTCTGTCAGAGACGACTTAAACTGGCGTTACATTCGCGGCTGAAGGACCTTTAGGGCCTTTTTCTACGGTGTAGCTTACGCGTTGACCTTCTTCAAGACTTTTGAAGCCTGTGCCCTGAATTGCAGAATGATGCACGAAAACATCCTTGCTACCGTCTTCTGGAGAAATAAAACCAAAGCCTTTGGTGGCATCAAACCACTTTACAGTTCCTGTATTCATTATAAATTACCTTAATTAATTAAAAAAATATTCACGTGAGAGCCTTTCCGGGGAGTCAAACTAAGATCACTTTGATTAGAAGGGTTCCTGAGCGCGCTACCCGCAAACGGCAATACGAATACATAATAGCTCACTTTCTTCAGCAAACATAGCCCAGATGCGCCTTTGAAGCATAATTCTAGCAATATATTCGGTGCGATCGGGCACTCTTTAAAACTCTGCGCTGCGCTGCGCTTCCTGGCCGGCGTTGAATAATTGTCGTAATGACATGATAACTAGGCTTTATTGGGAGAATTCGAGTTTTTACCTGCCTTGCACTGTTGCTTGGCTTGGTTTTGTGTGCCGGCGGCCTGAGACCAAGGGTTTTGCAGTCTCAGGCAGGTTTTTGGTGTTGTCCGCAATGGCCGGTGTTGCGAAGCGCACCGATTAATGATGAAACTCGACAAAAAACTTCACCGCTTCTGCCGCACTAACCTGATGGAGTTGTTGGGGTGGGATTATGCCGGGCTTGCCGTTTGTTAACACAACGATTTCCCCGTCGTCACCAATAAACTCAAGTATCAATTTGCCTTCGATTACATGAATTTTTCCCCAGGTTCCGACTTTTAGCTGGTGGTCGCGCAATAGACCGGCAGGGATCGAGTCCTGGTCAAACACTGCGGTTTGTTGATACGGTTTAACATTGTCGGGTAGTGTTTTCATGGTGTTGTCCTCCAACTCTTCTAGATTACTGTAATTTGAACGCTGCATGACACGCAACACATGCTTGCAAGGTGTCATTAAGCTGCTCAAGCGTATGCTGGCTATCACCTAGGTCGCGCGCATCACGCGCTATTGTGTCCATCGCTTCGTGTACGCCTCGGCCCATCATTTTAAAATCGGCAGGTAGTTGGTTTGCCACGCTCGGAGGCGTCGCACGCATCGCTTTAACACCAACTTGTTCCGCGTAATGGGCGACCTTTTCCATGTCTTTTTTTAGTGCGCTATCCATGACTAGCTGGACCGTTTCCAGTAGCTGACGCATTTCCAGTAATACATGCGCTTTTGCTTCATTGTCCGCTTTTACGACGTTGCGGTGATCCGCGTGATCTTCCGCTACTGCGATGCTCGAGCCGGAAAGCGCTAGGAATATAAAAAGCGTGCGAAAATTTTGTTGGGTTTTCATGTGTTTTGTCCTCGGGTTGATGTTGCCTGGTATTAGTATCGTCCATTTGCTATTGTTGCGTAATAGTATTTAATGAGAATTAGTGTTTCAATAGTGGAACAATGGATAGTAACTCGCTCATTTATCTGGCATTTATAGTCGAGGAAGGCTCATTTCAGGCGGCTGCGCGCAAGCTCGCTATGCCAAAATCATCCCTTAGTCGCCAAATCGCGGCGCTGGAAACCCGTTTGGGTGTGCAATTGCTTAATCGCACAACACGTCGGCTGTCACTTACCGAGGCGGGTGCGCAAATCTTCCCGTCCTGTCAAAAGTTAGCGGAAGAATATCGCCACATAGTGGATTTAACCCAGGAAGCGACTTCGCAACCTCGTGGCGTTGTGCGCCTCACCGCACCTGTGACGGCGGGAAGAATTTTTCTAGCACGCTGGCTAGCAAGTTTTCGCCAGCGTTACCCTGATATCGTGCTGGATGTCCATCTAACCGATGAGGAGCAAGATATGGTGGCGCATCGCTTTGATCTTGCAATTCGCGTGGGTCCGCTACGTAGCTCGTCCTTGATTAGCCGCCCCTTTGCGGAAACCCAGCGTATTTTATGTGCCGCGCCGGCATTGCTGCGGGAACATCGTATCGAATCTATTTCAGATATTTCGGTGTTACCTGCGATTGTGTTTGCTCGCGCAGGAAGCACTGGGCGTTGGGCTCTAACGTGTGGTGATAAAAAAGTCGAGATACCAATACAGGAAAAGCTGATTCTAAATGACATGACATCCATACTGGAAGCCGCAAGCGCCGGCGCTGGTATTGCTTTGGTGCCTGCGTTTGTTGCCAATCGTTATCTGCGGGACGAGAGGCTAGTGCAGTTGCTGCCGGATTGTCATGGCGAGCGTGCGCAGTTTCACGTGGTTTATCTTAAGAGGGAGAATTTGCCGCGTAAAACAAAGTTATTGATTGAGTATATTTTAATGTGTGCGCAAGAGGATAAAGCGTTGTTTGAGGCATCTCGGTGAATTGGGCGAATATTGGCAACAGGCTAAATGTAGCGCAATAATTCTTATTTAGTTGCCCAGTAACTTTGCCAAAGAGTTTTTTGATTTACCTTAAATAGGAGCGGAGTATAGAAATTACTTGCTCAATATCCTCACTTCGTTGTTTTGGGGTGAGGGAGTCGTCTCCCAGGTGTTCGCGGATATGTCCATCCAGTACTTCTGTCATTAGGCCGTTCACTGCTCCTCTTATCGCTGCTATTTGTTGCAGTGTGGCATTACAATCGGCGTCCTGATTTAGCGCATTTTCAAGCGCTTCAGTTTGTCCTTTGATGCGACGAACGCGGGCCAATAGTTTTTTCTTATTCTTAATTGCATGTGACATGTTTTGACCCCCATTCTAGCTTTGTAATATACTGGGGTATAGTATATTGCTTATGTAATCAGGATTCTATACTTATGGTAAATGTGTCTTCTGTTGATGATTTAAACCACTCGCATGTGTTTGATGAAGGAAATCCACTCGCTGAAAGAAATACACTTTGGGCTGTAATATTAACTGCGGTGATGATGGTTGTCGAAATCACTGGTGGCTATATTTATAATTCAATGGCGCTTTTGGCAGATGGTTGGCACATGAGTTCGCATGTGCTGGCGCTGGGTCTCTCTGTATTAGCCTATGGTGCAGCAAGACGTTTCGCGAAAGACATGCGATTTAGTTTTGGAACCTGGAAAATTGAAGTGCTTGGTGGTTTCACCAGTGCAATATTTCTGGTGATGGTTGCTGGTCTGATGCTTTATCAGTCCATTGAACGCATTATAACGCCAACTCCCATTCATTATAATGAAGCAATCGCAATTGCTGCTCTTGGTTTATTGGTGAATCTTACTTGTGCGTGGCTACTCAAAGATGGTCATAGTCACAGCCACCAAGATCACCATAGCCACGATCACCACCATCATCATGATTTAAATTTGCGTTCAGCCTATCTCCATGTGATTGCTGATGCAGCAACATCGGTGCTCGCAATCATTGCACTATGCGCTGGAAAATACTGGGGCGCGAGTTGGCTTGATCCGGTGATGGGAATAGTTGGCGCCATTTTAGTTTCTGTTTGGGCATTTGGATTATTGCGTGATTCAGGTCGTGTGTTGCTCGACGCTGAGATGGATGCGCCTGTCGTTGCTGAGATCAGGGAAGTGATTGATCATAGCCCATTACAAGCGAAGATAAGTGACCTCCATGTCTGGCGGGTAGGAAAAGGAAAGTATGCCTGCATCTTATCCCTGATCATCGAAGATAGTACGGTTGGCCCCGAGTATTTTAAGCAGCAGTTGAGAATTCATGAAGAGTTGGTACATATAACGATAGAATTAAATTGTCGTAGCTAAATATTGATGTGGAAAATATAGATTGTCGAAAAGACGCAATCTGGCGCTTGAGAATTATATTTTTTGAAGACGTAAAACGTTAGGTTGTCAGAAAAGCCGATTATTAAGATAAATATAAAGCAAGGCAAAATTCTTTTGATACAGCAGATTTTCTATTAACTTCCTTACGGGAAGGGTGAGCACAGATTATGTGCTCACCATAACTATTTAATTTCCGTCGAAGTTGGCGGCGAGGTAGTGACCGTCTTGGCTATAAAACAAATATAAGGTTTGCTTTGTGGAGTCACTTGCTTTGTCATTTTTAAAAATAATCATCCATTCAGGGCCGTGACCATAGTCCTTTTGCGAAATGGTGCTTGATTCAATATTCGCCCAAGTAGCCTCTATTTTCCCTGTCTCAACGAGTTGTTTCACTCTTTGTGTTGCTTTGAATTGAGCTTCAGTACCCGTTATTGGTTCATGAGAGTGTCCATGATCATGGTCAGTACCAGCTAACGTTATCGCGGGCACGCTAAAAAATAATAATGATAATACGAATGCCAATATTGTATGTTTCATAAGCTCTCCTGCTAGTTTAGTCGATTGATTTGTGTTTCGGTTGAGAATTGTCATCTATGTGAGATCCAGTATCATGAGAATGTTCGTTATCAAAACAGCCGGAGATGGACGTAAGTGCAAAGCACGTTGCTAATATTAAAAATAATTTATGCATTTAATGGCTCCACTAATCGATTGAGTTGTGTGTTCCGGTTTCTTTTTTCTTTAAATCCAAGCGTGTGTATTCGCCTTTGACTTTCAATTCAATGACGACAGGATGCGAATTATTATTTTTCCAGTACCAGCCATGAGGGCCATCAAACTCACTGGTTAGAGCGCCTGATGATTGACTTTCAGTGCTCTTGTTAAAGCTCTTAAAATAACCGGTTGTGTCACCTGTGGGGTCGCCATGCAAATCAAAAAAAAGTTCTCCTCTGTCGGTTTTCCATGAGTATTCTAGCGTCGCACCTTTCGTAAGATGAAATTTATATTCTATTTCTCCTCTGGCCGGAACTACGACTCGGATAAAATCTTTCCATGGTGCATTATCGGGTGCTTCATCATCA
>JAHEDF010000015.1 GCA_024641365.1 Planctomycetota bacterium
CTGCGCTTTAAGGAAATAGTTCAGATTAAATATACTCTTCAACATAGTGATGTGCTAAGTATCATCTTTAATTACTTCAATGTGCTCACATAAACGTGGTGATCGGCATGCATTTGGTCCTATTTTAAATGGTCAATGCGAATATGGTCTATTGCCGTATAGTCGCCGATCGCTTCAAGCTCGACAGCCATACCGGTTGATAAAATCTGCGCGCCAATCTTCTCATTCAAAACTTGTTGGCCGTTTACATAAACGGTAATTAATTGCTCTTCACGAACCACGCGTATACGATGAGAAAAACCTACTAAATGTGATGGGAATGAGACTTCGCTCTTTTTTTCACCTTTTACATTAAGCAGAATTGTATTTGCGATATCAATTATTATATCGCGTTGCTCTTCCTTCTCTCCGTTTTGCAATATTTTCATTTCCGGGTGTCCGATTAAAAAACGAATTGATCCACCACTTAATAAATCAAATTGAACACGTAAATTTTTATTTTTCGTCGCAGGCAATAACATCCGTGCGCCAACATTAGATGCGACGATTGAGCCTTCTTTAATTTCCCAATCAATAATTTGGGTCCCGGCCAAACGTAAACGAGAAAGGTCATTTAAATCATCACTAAATACCGTCGACCAACGTGTGTTTTCAACACGTTTAGATTCTTCATCTAGCAAACGCGCTTCAGCATCTTGTCGTTGCGCTGTTGCAATCACGACAGATTTAAATTGACGATTCACGACCAAGAGAGATGCGACCAATATGACGCACACTAATACACCCATACCCATGGATAAAAAACTTAATATGCGAACTCGACGCCGCGATCTTTTTCGAGCAGTTCGGTCTAACTCAATTTTTTCAAGCAACAGCTGATGTTCAACATGTGTACCATCGAGTAATCCACTCGCTAAATCTAAATCGCCAACAGACCTCGCATAAGTAGCATATTCAAAATTCACTTCAAATCGTAGTGATATCGCTGGCTGATTTTCAGGCCATAGTTTTATCGCTTCATCCAAAGCAAATAAGGAGCGAGCGTATTTCGTGTGGTCATTGGTTAACCGCGCTTGATCAAAATACGTTCGCCCCTGTTCAAACAATTGCATACTGCTTTCATGTATTCTATAATCGCGGATGGCCTCCTGGAATTCTTGTACAGTTTGATAGCGATCTTTCGGATCGGACGCCATTGCCCGTTCTGCTATTTTTCCAAGTTCGTTCGCTGGAATAGGAGGATCAATTATATTATGCGCTGCCGAATAAATAGCGTCACGTACCGTACGTCCCGGATGTGGTGGTTCACCAACTAAAATATGATAAAGACAAGCGCCTAATAAATAAATATCGCTACGAACACTGATGCTTTTTTGATCGCCCCACGCCATTTCCGGCGGCATATAACCAGGAGTACCAACCGCGTGATCAACTTTCATATCAGATAATTCAGATAAAGAGAGCGCCAAACCCCAATCCGTAAGCAAAACCTCACCATAACTACCCAACAGCACATTTTCGGGTTTAATATCACGGTGAATTATTTTTTTGTCGTGTGAATAAGCAACTGCATCAGCAATGCGCATCAAAATGTCTAAATTTTCTTGACGTGATAATTTTTGGATCGTCTCATTCCACGGCAATCCGCTTACTTGCTTCATGGTATAAAAAGGCACACCCGCTTCATCGATGCCGACGTCATGAATAGGAACAATGTTTGGATGGTCTAATTGTCCGGTAATCGCCGCTTCGGCTAAAAAGGGACCATGGAATTTGCTATCCGCTTCCTTTATTCTTAACCTTTTCAACGCGACTGAACGTCCTAAATTTATTTGTTTGGCTTCGTAAACAACGCCCATGCCCCCTTCACCAAGTACCCGATCTAACTTATAATCAACTGTATTTGATGCTTGCGCCCCCAAATCTAAAACCGATCGCTGGGGCATTATAGGAATGCGTTGTAAATTATTATTCTCCATTGAGGACAAGCCAATAGTTGTCCATGTAGTTTTCTCGTTATCGGCATCAACTACATGCAACTCTCGTTTTACGAGAGACGGATCCGCCTTATCACGATTACCTGTCGTTTGTGGTAAGGAATTATCCATGTCGCCAGCAACTCCTTAAGCATTGAGTGACTTCACAAGTCCAAAGCTCATTTACTAGTAGTTTTAAGACATAGCCAAACAGTCTCTACTTGAGACTCAAAGGAAGCTTTCAAACTTACCGTCTGTTATATTTTGAGAGTCAACTTAGCACATTTTTGTTGAAACATAATAAAGTAACCCAGTGAACCTGTTCCACTGGGTTAGCTGTTAACAATCTTGTTACTGGGATTAAAAGTTATCAGTAACGGCTCCATCACTCGCAGATGATACCAATGCGGCATATTTTGCTAATACACCACGGGTGTAACGCGGCTTTGGTTCTTTCCAGGCTTTAGCTCGTTTCTTTAATTCTGCTGCACTAACATGTAGAACAATTTGATGCTTCACTGCGTCGATAGTAATTTTATCGCCATTTTTAACCAGTGCGATTGGTCCACCAACGGCTGCTTCAGGCGTTACGTGACCAACGACGAGTCCATGCGTGCCGCCACTAAAGCGACCATCCGTAATAAGTGCTACATCTTTACCTAAACCACGACCCATAATAGCAGAAGTAGGTGCCAACATTTCACGCATACCGGGACCACCTTTTGGTCCTTCGTAACGAATAACTAACACATCGCCCGCCTTAACGGTTTTGTCTAAAATGCGCTTTAAACATTCTTCTTCACTGCCGAATACACGCGCCTTACCAATGAAGCCCAAACCTTCTTTACCACTAATTTTAGCAACTGCTCCATCTGGGGCTAAATTACCATACATTATTACTAAGTGACTGTCTTTTTTAATTGCTTGCGTCAGCGGCTTCACAATTTCTTGTCCCGCTGGATAGGGTTTGACGCTCTTTAAATTTTGCGCGACTGTTTTGCCCGTTACCGTCATACAATCGCCGTGTAATAAGCCCGCCTCTAATAACATTTTCATTAAAGGTTCTATGCCACCAATTTTTGCTAAATCTGCAGCGTGATATTTTCCACTTGGGCGCAAATCCGCTAGAACCGGCACACGTTTGCCTATGCGGGTAAAATCTTTAATAGATAATTTTACATTTGCGGCATGCGCCATTGCTAATAAATGCAGCACCGCATTCGTTGATCCACCAAGTGTAATAATAACCGTGATTGCATTTTCGAATGCCTTCTTGGTCATAATATCGCGCGGTTTAATTCCGAGCCGTAATAATTCGACCACTTGTTGACCTGCACGTGTGCAGTCTTCGACTTTTTCCATTGAAATCGCAACTTGTGAGGACGATCCGGGTAAACTCATACCCATGGCTTCGATCGCACTGGCCATGGTATTTGCTGTATACATGCCACCGCATGAACCAGGTCCTGGGATAGCGGTGGATTCAACACGCTGAAATTGTTTTTTGCTCATTTTACCTTGAGCAGCAGCACCAACTGCTTCGAACACCGATACCACGTCAGTGGCTTTCGTTTCACAATCGTCTTCACTCTTGGTTTGCCCAGGCATAATAGAGCCGCCATAGACAAAAATTGCAGCACGATTTAAACGCGCGATGGCAATCATGCAGCCCGGCATATTTTTATCACAACCGCCTAATGCGACAAAACCATCATATCCCTGTCCACCAACAACTGTTTCAATAGAGTCAGCAATAACTTCACGTGACACCAACGAATATTTCATGCCTTCGGTGCCCATCGAAATACCATCACTAACCGTTATGGTATTAAATTGGACAGCCTTACCACCTGCTGAATCAGCTCCCGTTGCAGCCGCTTTTGCTAAACCATCAATATGCATGTTACAGGGTGTGACCATTGCCCATGTAGATGCGATACCAATTTGTGGCTTTTTAAAATCCGCTTCGGTAAAGCCGACCGGATAAAGCATTGAACGACTGGGCGCGCGCTCAGGACCGTCAACAACGATGGAGGAATATGGACGTGGGAGGGATGATTTTTTAGCCATGGGACGCGCATGATTGTAGAGCTGCCATGCCTGGCAATGGGCGATTCGTGTTTTAAGCGAGGATTGTTTGCTCAACAGGCGCTATAATTGGCTGGAGATTTTACCGCCAACACTAGCACAAATGTCTACCATCACATATCCGTCCCGCGACGATGAATTACTGACAAGTGCGCTTATAAACCGCCTAATGCTGTTACTGCCGTTATGTTACGCAGATCATTGTCGAGCAATTCAACACGAATACCGCCCCAAAATCCAACATCGTCAATAATATCATCAACACCTGCACTGATGTAGATACGACGCCATAAACGGTAGTCACAGGTCGCTCGCAATAAAAATGATCCGTCTTCATAACGACGGTCGTTCATATTGCGGTCATTTTCTTTAAAGCGACCCATAACGTGCAAATGTAAATTCCCAATCAGCGGCGCATCAACATAACCACCGATTTTCGATTCAATCAACCCAAGCGCCACTGATAAACGATAACGTTGATTATCATTATCCGGAAAGAAACGCCAGCCGAATAATAAATTAAAATCAAAATTAAATTTGTCTGGATTATCTTTAACTATGACACGATCGTCTGGCTCTGTGCGATAAGAAACGCCCCCTTCATAAAACTTCCATGGCTTCGGTTCGAAACGCAAATACGCGCCATATACGGATGAACCACTATTCGCATTCATGCCGCCATGAGCGCCTAAAAATATTTTAAAATCACTAAAACCAGACGTGACTGGTTTCACTTCATCTAGGCGGTCATTAAAATTATCAACGGCTGCAACGGTTTTGTCGTAGAGCGTGTCTTCAAAGACTAATTTACCAAGGGTGCCCTGTCCGCTCGCTATTTGCGTGGTAATCGTATCTAAATTTTCACCAACACGATCAAATTTTTCAGAAGCATCTGCAATATTCGTAACTGCACGTTTTAAATCGGCACGATTTTCTGACACTGCTTCATCAATCGTTTTTGCGGCTGATGAAACATTTTCAACTGCACCGGGCAATTTATCGATCGCGTCTTTTATGGCGACTCGATTTTCATCAATCAAATCACGAATTTGTTTGGACATTTCCTCAAAGCGAACAATAGCGTCCTTAATAGCTGTACGATTATCTTCCACTAATTTATTGATACCAGCAGACATTTCTGAAAAATTCACAATCGCGGTCTTAACTTCTGCACGATTTTCTGCTACCAAGCCCTGAATTTCCTCAGACATTTTTCCAAAATTTTCCAATGCTTTATTAGCCGTCGCAATGGCTTGTTTAATGCCTTCGCGATTTTCCTCAATTAAACCCTGCACCGATGCCAACACATCATCAATCGCGATAGGATCTTCACCACGATGACTTTCTAATATTTTAGGCGTAATAGGCGCGCCTGATCTTGAACTAATATCCATTGCCGATCCACCCAATAAACCTTGGGAGATCGTGAAGCGCGTTAACTCATCAATGAGCACCATTGATTGGCGTTCTGGATCGACTGTAAAGGCAACCTTAACAGACGGAGCGCCATCCGAACCCAGCACCGGTGCCACTTCGGTTATGGTCCCGATACGCACACCATTATAAGTTACCGCATCGCCTTCTTTTAATTTGGACACCCGCGAAAATTGCACGGCATAATCACCACGGGCCACACCAATTTGCGTCACAAAAATAGTAAACCACAACAACAACCCTAAGCCGATGAAGAACAGAATGCCGACTTTGATTTCGCTACTTATCTGCACAAACGCACTTTCAAAAGCATGGCGCGTGATGCTAGAGCGCGGGAAAATTTGGCAACGATTGATAACATCACGGTATCAACAAACCACACCTTGGACGTGCGTTTACCAATCAAAGTAAGCGGTGGCCTCATGTCCCATACCCTTCGGTCAATGGGCCTTTCGTCGATCCCGTCAACATTTGCTGCAAAGCCGGATGGGGATTCGCACGGATCTGCTCTTTGTCCCCAACAGCGATCATGCGCCCTTTGTAGAGCATCGCGATGCGATCAGCGATCATGAAAGCAGCACTCAAATCATGGGTAATTACAATTGACGTTACACCTAAAGATTTTTGTAACTCTATGGTTAATTCATTAACCCCATTAACCGTAACAGGATCTAATCCGGTGGTCGGTTCATCATATAAAATAATTTCCGGCTTTTGAATAATGGCTCGCGCTATACCAACACGTTTACGCATACCACCCGACAAATTCGCTGGCTTTAAATACAGGATCTCTTCTGCTGGTAAAAATACCGCTTTTAAAGCAGCGATAACCCGCGTTCGCACTTGATCCAATGGTAAGTTATCGACTTCAATTAACGGTAGACCGACATTCTCTAAAACCGTTAATGAATTTAATAAGGCCGCCATTTGAAATACGACGCCTAAACGGCGACGATAATCCATCAATTCTGTTGGGGTCGCCAAATTGAGATTTAAATCACCAACCGACACGGAGCCGGTATCGCTCACTAAAAATCCTAAAATGTGGCGAATCAAAGTCGTTTTACCGCTTCCTGAACCACCTAAAATGACCAGCGTTTCACCTTTATAAACATCCAAATCAATACCACGTAAAATATGACGTGGGCCAAATCGTTTATTTAAATCACGAATTTTCATGAGCACTTGTTTATCCGGAGGCGCCGGATCCAAGGGCCATGCGCGCTCTAATTCTTGTCGCGTCCACGTGGTGCCATCCCCTGTGCCTGTCATGAGAAAATCCGATCCATGGCAAGCTGCACAAAGGAAGTCAGGAACAAGTCCATCAGCAATACAAAAATAACGCTGAGTACAACTGTACGTGTTGTGGATTTACCGACGCCTTCGGCACCATCACTGGTATTTAATCCCTGGTCACAAGCGATGGTACCAATTAAACACGCAAAACACACACTTTTAATTAATCCGCCTGCGACATCATCAAATTGTAACATCTGTTTAGCTGAATCGAAAAATGAATCTATAGTTACTGAAAATGTAGCATGCGCTATCACTGCTCCACCGACCATGCCGACAAAATCTGCAATGAGCGCTAATAATGGCATTGTAATAATTAATGCCAAAATCCGCGGCATAACTAAATAACGTACTGGATCGATTGACATAGAGCGTAGTGCGTCCACCTCTTCATTGACGGTCATCGTGCCTAGTTCTGCTGCCATGGCTGACCCAACTCGCGCTAAGATAATCACAGCAGCCCAAATCGGTCCTAATTCACGACAAAACGTCACGCCAATTAATCCACCTAAGGTATTTAAAGCGCCATAATCTTCTAAAGTGGATCCCATTTGCACGGCCATAATCATGCCCGTCAAACCAGCGATAAGCGACAATACTACCAACGAACCAAAACCGACAAATTCAATTTGGCGAATTAAGCGCGGAATAGATCGGCCCACTTGGGTAACTTGGCCCATGGCCTGATAAAATAATATTAATGCACGTCCGGCAACTTGAGCGCGCTCCATAATACCGCGACCGGTACCGCCGACGACCATCGTTGTCTGTGCCTTAGCAAAATCACTCAGCGTCGTGGAACGTGTCGCGTCATTTTTTTGTGTCGAATCGCCACTCATGTACGAGCTCGACTTTCAAGTGACTGTCCTAATAGAGAAAGTGCAATTAATGTTTTGGCATCACACAACTCGCCTTGCGCTAATAATTTTGAAATCTCATTAATTGGAATTAATACGCGCTCAACTAATTCACCATGTTCAGGCGCAGCCGGTACACTTTGTAAACCGTAGGCTCGATATAATATCATTTCTTCATCACTGACGCCAACGGCTGGATAAAATCGCGTTAGTTCTTGGAGTTGTGCGGCTTCATAGCCCGCTTCCTCGCGCAATTCTCGTGCTGCCGTTACTTGTGGTGGTTCACCAACAACACGCGTGCCTGCGGGAATCTCATACGTCCATTTACGAATGGGATAGCGATATTGGCGCACCATGACCACCGAACTGGCATCGGTCATTGCAATTATACCAACGGCTCCTGGATGATGAATTACCGGACGTTGTACTGTGCCATCACTAGTCGAAAAGGTTTCTCGCATCAGCGAAAAACGATCCGAGCGAAAAAGCGCTTCTGCGGATACGAACGTGGCGTCTGGCACAAGCCAGCTTCTAGCGATGTTTATAAGTCCTGGCAATCCTAGAAAGCTCTCAGTTTCGGCTATTTTTAGGCAGATGCCGGCCATGGTTACCGTTACCTGCACATTAGTCATCGATTCCGTAATCATCGCTCGTCAACACTTGCATCCCGAGGCAAAACCCGAACCTGTGCCCCCTCGTCGAACAAGGAAGCTCATATCATGCGCGTCAGTCTGAAATGGATCAAAAAAATCTTAGGCGTCAGCGACTTCGGCATGTCGGTCGCCGACCTTCAAGCGCGTCTGACATTACACTTAGCAGAGTTTGAAGCCGATATCGAACGTGCAGGACCCAATTTAGAAGGCATCGTCGTTGGCAAAGTGCTAACCTGTGAACAACACCCAGGAGCAGATCGCCTGCGTTGCACGACGGTTGATATTGGAACCGACGCACCAGTAAAAATCGTTTGTGGTGCTCCAAATGTAGCCGCCGGGCAAACCGTCGCCGTCGCGACCATTGGCACCAAGTTGACCATGCCAGGAAAAGATGGACAGCCACAAAGCATTACTATTAAAGCGTCAAAATTACGTGGCGAACCAAGCGAAGGCATGATTTGCGCCGAAGATGAATTAGGACTCGGTACAAGTCACGACGGCATTATGGTTTTAGCGGATACCCTGCGTCCCGGTTTACCTTTAGCAGAGGCATTAGATATTGGCGATACCGTCTTATTAATTGAAAATCATGCCATCACACATCGCCCCGATTTATGGGGGCAATGGGGATGGGCGCGTGAAGTAGCTGCCATATTAGGTTTCCCACCACCAGCAGTACCTGATACGAATTGGACACCCATAGGTGATGGGTGGTCTGTCGATATTCAAACAGATGGCTGTAGCACCTATTGTGGTGCTGTGGTTGAAGGTGTTTCAAACCAACCGTCACCTACATGGATGCAAGAATTATTAATAAGCATGGGCGTGCGTCCACTTGGTCTGTTAGTGGATGTAACCAACTATGTCATGTTAGAAATTGGCGAACCGATGCACGCCTTTGATCGTCGCGAAATTAATGGAACAAAAATAGTTGTTCGCAATGCCAAAGACAAAGAAGCATTTACTACTTTAGATGATAAGCAGCATGAATTACAAACAGCTGATATGGTCATCGCTGATGATAAACGTGCCCTAGCGTTAGCTGGCATTATGGGTGGTGCAGGCAGCATGATTCGTGACGATACGAATACCATTGTCCTTGAAGCGGCAACCTTTGCAGCGGCACGTATTCGCCGCTCACGTCAACGTACGGGTACTGCAACTGACAGTTCCGCACGTTTTGAAAAAAGCTTATATCCTGAATTAGCCCCTGCTGCCATTCAACGCGCAATCGCATTAATTAAAGAAATTATTCCAAGCGCGAACGTCACGCATCGATTTCATAGCGGCGTAATTAGCACGCCGACAACGACGGTTACTTTGCCCGATGGGGATTTGCAACGATTAACCAGCTTGACGCTCTCAGCAGCTGAACGCGCTACTTTATTAGAACGCTTAGGGTTTTCAGTGCAGGGTGACAATATTTCCGTCCCTTGGTGGCGGCGCAAAGACGTGACCTGCGCTGCTGATGTTATTGAAGAAATTGCGCGCTTGCACGGCTATAATAATATCGCACCACAAACGCCGCGTTTACCTGCTGCAGCTCCTGTCATTAATATTTTACGCCAAGCTGAACATCGCGCACGGCGCATATTATCGGCAAGTGGCTGGGATGAAGTTGCCACCTATGCATTTACGTCTGAAGCATGGGCAACGCTGCTCGGGTGGGAAAAAAATCTCATCCGTTTAGCCCACCCCTTATCCAGTGAACAAACAGTGATGCGACAAAGCTTATTACCCACATTGTTGGAAGGCTTAGCGCGAAATAACAAATATAGTAAAGCCGCTGCCATCTATGAAGTTGGTAAACGCTATGGCAGTAATTGTGGTACCGGAGAAACACAACATGAACGCATGTTAATTGCTGGTGTGTGTTCACTTGCAGATGATGAATCACCATTTTATGCCGCACGTGATGCCGCTTTAAGTTTATTACGCGGACTCGGTTACGAACCACGCTATGTTGCTCGTAAAGAGAGTGACAATGAACTATCATCAGGTCGCTCTGTCGATCTTTTTGTCGGAAAACAATTAGTCGGATCTGCTGGCGAAGTACAAAAAGCCCTGCGCAGCAAAGCTGATAATCCTGGGCGCGTCGGCATGTTCCGCATTGAATTAGAGCAATTACTTGCAACACAAGGTGCAGCAAAACCAATAGCCCATATCGCACCAAGTAAATTTCAGGCTGTCGAACGCCAATTCACCTTCGATTGCCCTGAGGAACTACCGTACGGTGAAATTGAAAACGTCATGCGTCAAACCGCCGGTGAATTATTTGCCGGCAGTAGCTTAGATTCTATTTACCGTGGCCATAAAATATCATCTGGACACAAGGCCGTATCGCTGCGCATTATGATTCAAAGTCAGAATAAAACTTTAGAAGAAAAAGATCTGCAGCATTTACATAGCCGTATAATTACCGCAGTAGAAAAACGCACTGCTGCAAAATTACGTCAATAAAGCTTTGGCTTTATAAAACAGAAAAGGCCACTATTATTTTAATAGTGGCCCTTTGCTTAATTAATAAAATATTATTAATTAATCGACGCTGGTCAGGGTGCGCACGCGCGCATTGAGCCCGGCCAGTTTTTCTTTCATATGACGATTTTCTTCCGTCAACGTGTCATTGCGCTCATGTAGACGGTCAACTTCATTACGATGACTCGTTTGTTTTTCTTCTATTTTACGTTTAAGACTATCAAGCGTCGCTTTGATGCTGGCTAATTCACCACCTGCATCAGCGGCGCGACGTTCTGCTGCACGTAATTTACCTGCTAATTCGTCGCGCTCGTCGCGTAAGGATTCGACTTCACTCGCCGCTTCAGCAGCTTCTAACGCTTCGTCTAATTCCCCCTCTAATTGTTTGACGCGATCTTCCGCTTTGTTGACGCGTGATTGCAACTGATCAGCGCGTTTCCGTTCTTCAACCGCACGAGCACCTTTTTCTGCTGCTGCTGATAAATCTTTTTGTAATGAACGGATGCGCGAGTCGCGTGATTCGACAGCTTTTTCTAATTCACTCGCCTTCACTTCAGCAGTAGCGATACGGCCTTCCTGCACTTCGCGTAAATCAGCGAGCGTTGCTTCTGTGTCATGGCGAACGCGCGTTTCATCAGCAAGGCGTTTACGTGACGCTTCTAATTCTTTGCCAAGACTCTCGACCGTGGCGGTTTCACGCGCACGAATTTCTTCCAATTCACCACGTACTTGTTTGAGCGTGTTTGCCCCTGCCTGTGCTTCTGATTTCAGTGTCGATAATTCACTTTCGCGATGCACCAATACTTCATCAAGGTCTTTGGCACGACGCGCTTCACGATCTAACTCATCACGTTCACCTTCTAAGCTCGTAATTTGGTTATTGGCTTGCACTAATTCTTTTTCTAGTGTGGTGACTCGTTTGCCACGTTCCGCAGATTCCGCACTTAATTTATCAATCTTATCGCCACGCGTTTTCAATTCACTTTGTAACTGCATAATGCGCGCAGCTGCTTTTTCAGCCATGTCGAGCGAAGATTTTAATAAGGCAGTTACATCAGATGCCTTACCCATGTCGGTTTCGAGTCGACGCATGGTGCGCGTAAAACGTCCAACAAAACCTTCCGGTTTTAATCCAGCTGCCATTAAAGCAGATTCGGTAGCACCTGCTAATTCTACTAATGCACGGCCTAAGGCCTGTAAGCCGGATTCCCATGCTGACGATTCTGCGTTATGGCGATCATTTTCTTTGGTGGCGCGGGCAATTTCACTCTTCGCACTCTCTAATTCCGACTTCAATGTTTTAGCGAGCGCTGCCTGCACCCCCAATTGCTCGTTTTCATTTGAAAGACGAGCATTTTCACCTTTGGCTTCACTTAATTCATGACTGCGATCCGATAATTCTTTGCCGATCTTATCGAGATCTTTTTGAGCGGCTGTTAATTGTGCGCTCGCACGCACTAAATTCGCTTTCGCTTCTTTATGGGCGCTCTTTTCATTATCTAAATTTTCAGCTAACGTCGTGACTTTAGCTGCACTTGTATCGGAACGTTTGCGTACTTGTTCTAATTCTTTGTTGAGCGATTTATGGCGTTTGACTAAGATGTCCGCAAGCGCACGCGTCGAGGGCAGTAAATCTTCGCAGACATCTTCGCGGAATGCCTCTTCCAGATCGTCTTCAACAGCGTCATGCAGCGTATCAACTAGCTCAGCTAATTCGCCTCGCGCATTTGATAATTTAGGCGCATCACCTTGTTCAATTTTTCCGATTTCATCGCCTGCATCTATTAAAGTTTGACCGAGGTCTGCTGCCAAACGTTCAGCTGAACGTAATTGTTTACGCGCTTCAGACAGTTCTTTATCAAGATTTTCATTGCGACTGCGTAATTGATTTTGTTCCTGAACAAGGCGCTCGCGTTCTTTTAACGCGTTTGCTTCTGCCGTTAATGTCGAACGTGTTTGCGTCTCTAATTTTCCAGACGTTTTATCGAGGTCTTTTTCTAATCCGTTAATGGTATGCTGTGATTCTTTTAAGCGGCCAGCAGCGGCTCGTAATTCAGCATCCTTAGCTGTAATGTTTTTCGCTAATTGTTCACGTTCGCCGGTGGTCTTATCGAGATCGCCTTCTAATTCTGCAATATGCTTCCGTAACATTTTTACACGATTACTTTGCAGTGAGATACGCCCAGCTAAGGTATCAACCATTTCACGTACGCGTCCGGTAATTTCACTGAGCACGGCTGAATTATCGTCGCCTTTATGCGCCGCTAATTCACGCAGGCCTTCTTTAATTTTATCAAGTCCACCATCGTCATCGTCGTTGGTTAATGGAACCAGTGGATCACCAAGGCGTGCGCTGGCGGTCGCCAACCCACGCAAAGCCTTTGCGGCTTCGTGTACCGCGCTAGCGAGCGCTTTATGTTCTCCCGCTAAACGAGCAGCTTGATCACGCGCATGATCGCGTTCACCAACCAGCGAATCGACCGCTTTGCGATGTTCTGCTTCTTGGCGGGTTTCTAAGGTTTTTAATTTCTTTTGTGCAGCCAAGAGTGATTTCTGTGCATGTTGTGCTTGCTCTAATACTCCAATAAGCGTTTGGTTTTCACGTTCACTTTCCGCAATTAAGGTACCGATATCGTCTGAAGCGTGATCTAATAAATCGGCCGCTACATCATCGACATCGACGGAGCTAACCGAACGAGTAGCGCGAGTTTTGGTTTTGAGCTTCTTAGCCATGGAGTTATCCCGTCCGTAGGTTTTATGTAGGTTAGTTGATTGTGGTTTCGTACGCTTACTTTTTACAGATACACTTGAACGATTATTAGAATGTGCGCTGCTTTTATTGGCTGTCCTTTTAGTCATATCTGTATCCTATTTGTAAGCATGTGTGAAAAGGTTAACTGCGGCGACCACGGGTTTTGAGTCCAGCTAATTCACCACGAAGTGAACTTAACTCTGCTGCTGTTCGGGCCGCTGAACTGCGTTCATCGGCAATTTCTTCTTCTAAGGCTGATAAACGTCGTTTCCATTCGCGCTCTAAGCGCGTGCGTTGACGACTCAGCTCCGTGGTTCGCGCACGTTCTTCGGCAAGCGCAGATTCAGCATCACGCATAGCGCGCTCAGCTTCTTCTAATTCAGCACTCATGCGTGCGTAGGCGGATTCAGCATCAGTAACCGCATTGAGTCGATCACTATCGGCATCGCGTTCATTTCGTAATCGCGCCACTTCGTTATTAGCTGAATTTAATTTCGCATCGAGCGTGCGAATGCGCGCTTCAAGTCCCATGACTTCTGTTTGACGCATACGTAATTTATCGAGTTCATTACGCATTTTCGCTAATTGCGCGTCGCGTTCTTCGAGCGTTATTTGTAATGCCGCGTCTTTTTCTTTTGCACCCGCACGTTCGGCTTCCAATAAAGCAACGTTTTCGTCGAGTTGTGTCATTAGGTTTTCACGCTCACGTTCGCCATCAGAGCGCGCTAAGCGCAAGCGCTCATTAATGTCTGTCACATCTTGATGCAATGCTTGAGCACGGGCATTCGCTTCGTCAACTTCAGCGCGAGCGGCATGTAAGCGGCTGTCTAATTCCGCAGTTTGTCGGGCCGATTCTTCACGCAGTTGAT
Source organism: Planctomycetota bacterium (assembly GCA_024641365.1). The sequence goes on from JAHEDF010000015.1 coordinate 14,404, forward strand.
CCAATTCTTCACTAAGTCGCTGACGTTCAGCACTGACACCAGATAATTCATCAGGCAGACCCGCCAACTCTGCAAATTTTCCTTTAAGATCATTACATTCCTGTTTGAGACCCTCAGCTGATTTATGTTCTTCTTTTAATTTATCTTTCAGCGCAATTGATTCACGACGATTGGCTTCAACTTGATTCGCTAACGCTTGTGCTTGTTCAGCGGCACGAGCACACACAGAACGAGCGCTTTCGACGGCAATTTCAAATTCTGCGCCGGCCATTGCGCGATCTATGCGTGCCGTGGTGCGAGTGAGATGACGTGAACCAGTTGGCATGCCGACACCAACGCGATCAACCGCTGCATTAGCTGCATGTCCTAATTCTTTTACCGCATCAAGGAGTCGTGATGTCACTTCTTTAGCCGCATCGCTTTGCGCACGGCTTTGTTCTAATTCCGTGCGTAATGCTGGAACTAATTGTGCTTCACTTTGCGCTGCTTCAATTTGTGCTTTGTGTTCTGCTACTTGTTCTTGGACTTGAGCGAGATCAGCAGTCACAGCCGCTAACGATTGATGCGCTTCTGCTAATTCGCGTGCCGTGGTACGTGCTTCCTCACGGGATTTTTCTAAATCACGTGATAAATCACCACCTCGTTCATCCGCTGCTTTGGCTTTCGTTTCAATTTTGGTGAGTTTGGCTTCAGTTTCTTGGAGAATTTTTGCGCTATCACTTGCAGCTTGTGCTGCCGATTCAGCAGATTCCTGTAGCTGTTTACGTAAATCAGCGCTCGCATTAAGTGCATTGCTCAGCTCAACATCTAATTGCTCAAGGCGTGTTGCTGCTGATTTTGCGAGTGATGCCGGAGCACCAGTTGTTTCCAGTGCTTTGCCTAGCACTGTGCCAATTTCTGCTAATTGCGCATGAGCTTCATCGGCAGCTTTACGAGCATCGGTAAATTCTTTTCTCGCTTCACTAACAGCTTGCTCCACACTGCTCTTACCGCTTTCTGCGGCAGCAAGCCGTGTACGCAAACGGTCTATTTCTTCTTTGCTGGTGGTTTTTATTTCATTCGCTTTTTCATTCCAACGCGTCACATCAGCCGCTAATTCCTGGCGAATAGTTTCACTTTTCGCGAGGGCTTCTTCTGCAGCATCAAGTGCCTGATTGCGTTCTGAAACTTCTGCTTCGGCAGCGGTTGCGCGTGCAGCCGCTTCTTCAAGTCGACGATGCAGGTCGGCAATTCGTGCTGATGTATCGCGTACTTGTTCGCGTGCGCTTTGTGCCTCACCTACTTGAGTGGCCAAATGTTCGCAAACGCGATTGAGCGCTTGGACAGCAGAACCTTTGGTTGCCGCTAAAGTACCGAGACGACTAGCTAAATTATCAATTGCTGAACCTCTCAGGCCAACAGCGGCTGCGCTTAATTCACGTGCCGCATGATCAGCTTCTTCTGCGGATGCATCATCTCCTGCGCTGGCAGCTAGTGTTTCCAATCCTGTGCGCAGTGCTTCAGCTAAATCTGCGACCACATCACGCGCTTCTTCAGCGCGTGCTTGTGATTCGGCAGCCGAAGCCTGGGCTGATTGGTAATCTCGTTTTGCTGTTTCTGTTGCTGAAACCGCAGCGGCTAATGCCGTGGCATGTTCACGGGCTGCAGAGAGACGTTCTTCTTCAACGGTTTCTAATTGTTGCGCAAGTGCAGCGCGAGCGCGTTCTAATTCATTCAGCGAATCTTTAATTGAAGCTGCTTCCGCTTCCTTTTTCAAAATAGTAGCAGTTTGTTTTTTAGTGGCGGCGTCTCGAGCTGCTAATGCCGCATCGCGTTCTGATTGTGCAGTTTCACGTGCTTTTTCGCTCTCCGCTAATGCTTTTTCAATGTCCTGTAATTGTTTTTGCGCCTGGGTATGCTCTTTATGGAGTGATTGAACTTCGTTTTCCAAGATATCTTTATCACGTTCGGTCGTTTTTAACGTCGACTCTAAGAAAGCGATCTTTTCAAGTAATGTGCCCGCATGCTTGTTGGTCTTTTCTAATTCAGTACGTAATTTTTTATTGTTCTCTTCTGCATCTTGCAGGCTTTTCGTCAATGCTTCGGACTGGTCGCCACCAGCGTTTGCGACTTTGCGTAATTCAGCTAATTCTTTTTCCGCCTGACTACTTTGTTTCTGTAAATGATCTCGCTCGACTTCTAACCCCGTCAGTTTAGCAGATACTTCATCAAGGCTCTTGCGCGCTTCTGCCTCTTTTGTTTGTGCTTCAATTGCTTCGCTATGAAATTTCTTAATTTTCTCGGCTGATACCGTAACTGAATCAAGTAACTCAACCACACGATGCTTTAATTGACGTACTTCTGCAATTGCGGAAACTTTCTTCGCGCGTTCTTCTGCTAAATTACCTTTTAATATCTGCAGTTCGTCGGTATTAATAGCTGGCGCCGATACTGGTGCCGGTATCGCCATTTTATCGTGTTCGGCTTCCGGTTTAGCCTTGAGACTCGCTTCTAATTCTGCAACACGTTGTTTTAAATTCCAATTTTCTGACTCAATATTTTTGGCGGCTAATTTAGTTGCCGCTAATTCTTGCTGCATGGCATTGTGTGCATCATTATTGACATCAATTGGCAACGTCGCCAATGCGGTGCATGCTTCTTCAGCTATCGCTAGGCGTGATTCAGGATTTGCGTGATCATCTAAGAGTCGCGCTTTGGTTTCTTCATTCATGCCAGGTAAATGAGCAAGCATGCGCCAGAGACGGCCAATTTGCTGTTTTAATTCGTGGGTTTTATGTTCAGTCGCATTTAATTGCGCATATGCACGACCACTGGAGGTATCTAAATATTCCAGCCGTTCTCGCAGCGCTTCAATTGCGTGTAGCAGTACTTTTAATGACAGAATTGCTTCGTTTGATTGGTCGTCAGCCTGTTCATTCGCTAAAACCTGACGCAGGCGTTCAGATAAACCTACAAAAGGACCGTCTTCTGGTGCACCTGGAGGGTGTAAGCGATCAAAAACTCGTGCTAAGTTTTCTACTAATCGCTTTAACGCCTCTGAACTATCGCGTTTCCTCGCAATGGAACGACTACCATTCCGCGATTCACCACCTGTCGTATCGTTAGTAGTAAGGGGGCCAGTCATCCGTGATCCAAATTAATATTGTTTAAATTGGTAAGTGTCGAAACACGCCCTTTAAGTATCCCTCACATTGTGAGAGATGGCAAGTATGTGTTCAGCGATGCATAAGGTTTATAGCTGAATGTTTTACACACCGTGGAGACCAATTTATCTCAACGCGGATCAATATTGACACCGTTAAAACTAATTCATTAGTGACGTCATTAATCTAGTTAAATAAGCGAGATACGCCAATATTTACACGCTACATGAGCACCGTATTCCAATTTATTGATTCGGATCGACGTACCCTTTTTTGCTCTTTTTAAAATCAGGCCGTGGAGTTGGTGGCGGTGGCGTTACACCCTGCGCAATCATAACTTTATGAATAGCGTCAATCGTTTCAGTGTGTGGTTTGTAATTCCCTGGACGGAACCCTTCCGCGATAAGCAATGGAGTCCAACCAAATTTATTTTTATGATCCCACGCAGAAACGAGCGCTCCTTTATCGCTTAAAAATTGCACCATTTTCGGCAAACTTTTATAAGCCGCGCCATGCATCGCAGTTTCACCATTTTTATCCGTCGCATCAATATTACTGCCGACTGTTAATAAATATGCTACTGTATCTATGCATTCTGTTTCAGTTCCCGCTTCTTCCAATGCGGCTAAACAACCTAATCCCGCTGCCGCCATCAGCGGTTGTGTTCCGGTCGCATTGGGGGCCAATGGATCGGCACCTAATTCAACTAACACTTTAATATATTCGAGGTCTGCATGTTTAGCCGCAAGAAATAATGGCGTTGCACCAACAAATGATAATTTTCCGGAACCATTTACCCCCTCTTTAAGTTGCGCATGTATGTTGGCTCCAGCAGCAATTAATTTACGTATGAATTCAATACTTGTTAATTTTCCTGAGCCATCAGGAGCAGGCTGTCCATCATCATCACCACTGTGTGGCTTGCGCACCCAGACCATGGTATGCAATGGCGTATAGCCTGTTCGTTGATCATTCGGATCAGCACCGGCTTGAATTAATAACATCGCTAATTCGAAATGGCCATTTTCGATCGCAAAGATGAGTGCGCTAGATCCTTTTAATGCGGATCGCGTTTTCCCTTTTTTAGTTGGACCATCCTTGGTCACATGATTCACATCTGCTTTAGACGCCAACAAAACACGAACAACATCAATATGCCCTTCGCGCGCTGCGAATAAAAGAGGCGTTAATCCTGATTTTAGTGGCTCATTTACCGGAGCGCCGGCTTCAATTAACTGCTTCACAACTGTTGCATGACCTTCAGCCGCCGCCCACATCAATGCTGTTTGTTGATTGCTGTCTTTTTCTAATACTTTAGCGCCCTGCTTAATTAAGGCAGCCACCACGTCTGGATTACCAGTGCGAGCTGCCGTCATGAGATTGGTTACACCGCCATTTAATTCTCCATTAGCATGTGCTCCAGCAGTTAATAATGCATGAACAATATTTGCATGACCGTTTGTACAGGCTAATGACAATGGTGACACCTGATAGTTATTTTGTGCGTTAGCGTCTGCTCCAGCAGCTAGCAGTAACTTCACCATATCATAATTGCCATAATGGACAGCCCAATGTAAAGCTGTCGTTCCATCTTCTTGAACAACCTGCATTAATTTTTTATCCGTTAATAATGCTGTTGCCTGCGCCCAGTTTTTCTGCTGGACGGCATCGGCCAATAACGATTCTGCAGAAACGACAAGTGTCGTCCAGCAACATAGCATGAGCGGAAATATATTTTTTATCATGAGCATAGTAAGTTATTTACTGGTTTATTTTTTATTTATTCTAAGTGAATAATTCCGAAGCTTTGCCAGTGCTGTCACCAAAGGAATCAACGTGAATGCCTGCCTTTTCTAACATCGACACATAAATATTCGCCAACGGCGCGGCTTGTTTATAACGAATATGGTGGCCACCACGTAGGCCACAGGTTGTTCCGCCCGCTAACATAACCGGTAAATTACTGTGGTCATGTAAGTTTGAATTCCCCATACCACTCCCGAGGAGGTACAAGGTGTTATCCAATAATGAACCCGATCCATCCGGTGTCGCTTGTAATTTCTCTAAAAATTCAGCAAACAAAGACAGATGGAACTGATTGATTTTTGCTAGTTTTAAAAGTTTCGCCGGATCATTGCCATGATGCGACAACGGGTGATGCGGGTCAGATACTCCTGTTTCTGGATAGGTTCGGTTACTCGTTTCACGGGCTAATTGAAATGAAATGACGCGCGTCACATCGCCTTGCAGCGCTAACAATTGCAAGTCGAACATTAATCGCGCATGTTCTCGGTACGATGCCGGGACGCCTTTGGGACGATCTAAATCTGGTAACGGATTGTCAGCTACATCCGCTTCTGCCTTTTGAATTCGACGTTCTACTTCTCGAATTGTATCAAGATATTGTGCTACTTTTACACGGTCTTGCGCCCCCAGCTCTTTCTGCAAGGCCTGCATATCTTCTTTAACTACATCAAGCAAACTTGCACGTTTGCGCAGCGCAACTTGCCGATCTTCTTTGCTGCCACCGTCTCCAAATAATTGTTCAAATACTAACCGTGGATGCGCTTCGGCAGGCAAAGGATTGGTCGGTGATGACCACGATAAATTATTTTGGTACACACATGCATAACCATTGTCGCATTGCCCAACCACTTGTAGCATATCCATTGCCAATTCGAGGGACGGTAATTGTGTGTATTTACCCATGTGCTGAGCCGCTATTTGATCAATTGTCGTCCCCAAATAATAATCATTACTTTCCGTGTGTTTTGCGCGCGCTGCACTTAAGAAAGACGCATTAGATGTTGCATGCGAGCCTGGATAAGCTGGCTGCAAATCAATATTGGTGACCACCGTTATTTTGTTTTTAACCTTTTCCATTGAATTTAAAATAAATGGTAATTTTTCTATAACGCCTTCTTTGTCCGGAACCCACCGTGACATATCGGCACCCATGGGCAGGAAAATAAATCCAAGTCGCTTAGTTGGCACTAGTGGTGTACGATCGGCCGCCGTTAATGCTGGCACCATGGCACTAAGAAATGGAAGGGCCAATGAGGCGCCCATACCACGCAACATGGTTCGGCGCGATAATGATTTTCGTGTCAGAAACGTACTCATAATTTTTCCCTCATGAGAAATGGCGTACTATTTACAATGCCAAGTATAATTGCACTGAAACGATATTTGTCTGTTTGTGCCTCTCGTACAATACGACGCACCGAGGGTGCATCGTAATAATCAACACCACGTCCAAGTGCGAACACTAATAATTTATCACACAGTGCGGTCACAAATAATTCAGGGCGTTCCAATAAACCTTTTTCTAAACCGTGAACGCCAACAAAGCGGGTGCCATCTGGCAATCCACCTGAAGCATCAACCGGAACGCCCTCTTCAATAGTTCGCCACCGACCAATTGCGTCAAAATTTTCTAAAACAAAACCAACGGGATCCATGATATCATGACAACTGGCACATGCTGGATTGGCGCGATGCTCTGCTAAGCGAGCGCGTATCGGTAAATTCGCCGATACCTTATTATCATCTAATGCCGGCACATCTGGCGCAGGCGGCGGTGGCGGTGTTCCCATAATGGTATCGAGCACCCATTTCCCACGAATAACTGGCGAGGTCCGCGTTGCGTAGGATGTAACG
>JAHEDF010000298.1 GCA_024641365.1 Planctomycetota bacterium
CTATATTTTTCGCCTCGTGGTCCTAATTTTGATTTACCAACAAAACGTGGGTGCGGCACACGTGGCACATGCGGATCATGTAAGGCGAAAAATAAAAAGAATGGTTTATCTTTGGCTTCTTCAATAAATTTCACGGCTTGGCCAGTAAAATCATCGGCCATATTTTCATCAGTCCATAATGCTGCTTTGCCTCCCTTCATATAACCAATGCGACTGATCCCATTAACGATGGAATTATTATGCCCATGGCTCGGATGCATTTTTAATAATTCTGGATTATCCTTACCGGTTGGTTCTCCAGGAATTGGTTTACCATAGCTCACTGTAATTGGGTCATTAGGATCTAAACCAACGACATTGCGATTACGTACATACACACATGGCACACGATCACCTGTTGCCGCCATGATAAAACTAGATGTAAAACCAATGTCTATTGGACAGTCGCTTATATCTTTATTCCAGTCAACATTACCATCGCCTAAACCTAAATGCCATTTGCCTACCACGCCCGTTGTATAGCCAACTTTTTGTAACATACCGGGCATGGTTTCACGTCCTGGCTTAATTAACGCAGGCGCATTACCTGGTAAAATGCGAACGCCTTTAGCACGCCATGGATATTCACCGGTTAATAAGGCATAACGGGACGGTGTGCAGGTTGCCGATGTTGCGTAGCCATTTGTAAATTTGATGCCACTTTTAGCTACGGCATCAATATGTGGTGTTGGAATAGCCGTTGAACCATAACAACCTGGATCGCCATACCCCATGTCGTCTGCGTAGATGAGTACTATATTTGGCTGGTCCGCAGCAGTTACGCTAATGATACTGAGAATAAAAACAGCTACGGCACACATGAGATGAAATCGCATAATTTAACTCTCCAGTTGTTCACGTCACTCCATGTGAAAATGAACAAATGAGATCTTAAAACCTTCTACACCTCATGCGAGTAGCGGCTCATAGCGCTAAAATGAAATCATCTCATATTCGTGATGAAAATTGCAGACTCCAGTCGCTTGGTCATAAGACAGTCGGTGAAAATGTTTCACTAATTACCGATGACCAACAAGAGCAATTATGTTGTGAATATGAGTGCCAATGCGCGCACCGTCACCAAGCACCCAAGTTCGCATTACTTTCGCATTACTTTCGCAAACGATTTATCGTATAACACAAAGTGCCTTGACGAATTTTACTACCGTCCGCAGCTTTTACTGACAAATCTAATTGCGTAATAGTTTCAGCCTTAAGACCATCAACCGTTACAATCGCTTGTAATCCATCGTCGCTTACTTTAACCGCAGTGACGGTCAGTTTCGTTTTATCTTTTTGTGGGCTGCCATATTTAGGCCAATATTCATAATAATAGCGTTCTAATTTATATGACTCAGGACGTCCTCCACTTTCACGATCAATCGGCTTCGTGAAAGTTATTGCAAAACCATCCTTGGTCAGCGACATTTTTTGCACATCGAATGGCATTTCGCCAGTAAAGGTGATACGTTGTAATCCTTCTGATGGATTGCCCCAACCTCGTACCGTTTGTCCCGTGTACAAAGTTTTTCCATCAGGTGAAAACACCAAACGATTATTACCTGCTCGTAAACCATCATCGACAAATTTGACACACGCACCTTGCATCACGCCATCGACTTCCTCCAACATGATGCGGAGAATGCGACCACCTGCCACATCACCAATAAACATTTGTCCTGCAAATGGACCAAATGCACCCTTCGTATCGACTAACGGTTCGCTTGGTGAATTGCACATGAACCCTTGGGGCAATTCCACTGCTGCACGCGTGCGTAGCGCATTTAATTTTTCTAATGGGTGTTTGAGCGGATCATTTTCGACATCAGATTTAAAATTCACATCCCACACTAAGCTAGATGGGTGACCATAAAATTTATCTTTTTGCACGTGGAATAGTGGAGATGTCCCACGCCAATCGCCTTGATTATCCGTGACCCACATTCTGCCGTCTAAATCAATCGTAATGCCATTATTTGCACGAAATCCTTTCGCGAATGGCTCAACTTTTCCGTCTGGATCAATGTGAACCACCCACCCTTTCCACTGCGCTGCAGAAAAATTACGTCCTCGACGACCAATATTAGAATAATTATTTCTCACTAAACTAAACACGGGGCCGTTATGCGAGGCGGTACCGATAGCCATCCAATAACCTTTTTCAGCATTGGGACCATCAGGGTAAATCGTATTAGTTTCGTGATAATTACCGGTCACTCCCCAATCATCGGCAATCACCGTATAGCTATCTGCAATACCATCTCCATCGGTGTCTTTGACCCGCACTAAATCTTCCATCGTTGAGATAACCATTTCACTTTTATTAATGACATGCAGACCACAGGTATTGTGTAAAATATCATCACTAAAAGAGCGCCAAGGAAATTTTGTCGGATCGTCACTTGGTTTTGCCATCAAAATACCATAGCGACGCATGGCGACTACTAATTCACCTTCAGCCGTAAAAGCTAAGCCGCCTACTTCAGGCGCAATGTGATGCGGAAATGTGATGGTTTCAACTTTGTAGCTTTCACCACTGGTCAACATAGAAGCGAAGCACAAACATAATGCGGACTTTTTGAGTGTATTGAACATGTGATGCCTCATTTCTTCATAGGAGCAATGGTGATAGCAAAAGCAGCCGCATCACTACTCGACAGCACAATCCGAGCCCCATCGCGCTTGCCTTTATCACAGGTTATTTGATCTGCGATATTTTTATCAAACTCGAAGGTAAGATCCTGTTTAACGCCTTCTGTCGTATAATGACAAACAGCTTCGCCTGCCACTTTCCCTGGTACAATGCGTTGCGTTACTTTAACAGGTCCTAATTGATAAATAAATTCAGGAACATTTTGCACTTTACGATAGCCTAGAAATTTGGGTTTTACTTTACTGCCCATCTGCATTGGCTCTGGGCCATTGGTAACAAATGCCATGGTCCCCATAACGTCCGGCACATAGCCAAAAGCTTTTCGTCCACCACCTGAGCCTTTGCCCCAATATTTTGTCATATCCATAAAGTTACCGCTCCAGGTATAAAGCAGGCGACATTCGGTACCGTCAAAACAATAGGATAATTGTTCACCGAAATTTACCGCGATGGCAGTTGGAATTCCTTTGATTGGATTAACGTCACCTTTTACATCGCCTTTATCAGGACTGTATTTCGAAACAGTCATGCCACGCGAATGATTGACAAAAATATCTTCGCTCAGTCCCTGAAGCGGCATAAATGTGCGCATGAGCAATGGAAATGCTAATGAGCCTTTTGGGAATGATGTGACGCTTGATTCACCAGGTGCAAATGGGCTTTTCAAATTTTGGCCAATCAATCCAAAAGTAAAATCAACCACATCATTAATTTGTTGTGGCTGTAAAATTAAACTCCAGGTCGGCATGCCTTTGGCCGCAACGCCGTCAGTAACTACGCGCAAAACATCTGCCTTTTTTCCGCCATTAATAAAAACTGTATCGGTTAAATTTGGTCCGACTAATCCTGCTCCTTGCGGTCCATGGCACGCGGCACAGTAGGTCTGGAATATCAGTTTACCTGGATGGTCTTCCTCTGCGCTTACCGTAGTGATTGTGCACAGACTGCTAAAATAAATCGCGATCAATACTAACAAACGTAGCTTGTTAGCATGAGCCGATAGTCGATACGATGTTTGAGAAGTTGTTGATGTATGCATAAGTGTCCGTTTATACGTAATTAATATTCGTCTTCTAGATGCCCGCTTCCGCAGCTTGCGCACGTAAATAGGCGTACGATTTAGTTAACGATTCTTCATCTTTTTTGCCGCCGCCTTCAATACTAATGCGCCCATTCCATCCATGTTTTGCCAAGACTTTAAACCACCCACGAAAATCATCGCCAGCAACGCCAGGTAAGGCGCGATTTTTTACTTCGGCAATATGGAAATGATGCAAGATATCTACATTGTCATCTAAATGCTGTGGTTCATCACCACCCAAAACCATGTGATATAAATCTGCTGTGATTCCAATGTGTGGATGATTGGCCGCGCGAATCATTTCTGCTACTTCACGAATATTATTTAAGAAATTACATTCTTGAGCACGTAAAGGCTCAATTGATACTTTTATACCTTGGGCTGCCGCTAAAGGCCCCATGCCTTTTAAAACTTCGACAAATTGTTTTTGTGCGTCTTCTTTACTAAAATCTTTTGGTATAGCTCGTGAACCGCCACTGCCATAGGTAATTATTTCAACGCCGCACATACGCGCACGGCGGAAGGCAATATTTGCGTACGCTAATACGTCTTCTAATTTGTGGTTAGGCCCAACTGATTTTAATGATCCTGGTAAAAAACTATTACAATTTTTAACCGGAATAAGTGCTGCACTTATTTCTGGCAATCGCTTGGCAAATTCTTCATCTGGTTTATCTGGCATTAATAAGCCTCCCACGGCTTCTTCAATATATTCGCAACCAGCATCTTTTAACATGCGCGCGTCTTTCATGCGCCCACACATACCAAACATAATTTTTGCTTTTTGACCTGGATTGGTTTGCGCTCCACCTTCAATGGCAAAACTCGGCAGGTATGCACCAGTCAACAACGTTGCGGTGCTTATCCCTGCAATCTGTAAAAGATGTCGACGTGAAACCGGTGCCATATTCATGACTGCCTTCCTCTAAAAGTTGCACCATGTACGCATGATATTTAGTTACGTTGAATGAATTGAAAATACCAAATCTGTGTCCAGTAAGAATAATGTTAAATGCGCTCTAAGCGATCATATTCATCGCTTATTTATGGTGATTGGTAGTCATTATTTTGGCGAATTAAATATTCCCGTTATAAAAGTAAAACACCGATCTGGCCACGCAGCTGGTTCACCGCCATTAATACCAAGGCCGAATCCATGTCCCCCTTTTTCAAAACGGGCAAATTCATGTTTAACGCCAGCTTGGGTAAGGGCTGCGACATAGCGTTCACTATTAGCAATTTTTACCCCATCATCGGCTGCATGCGCTAAAAATGTTGGTGGTGTGGAAGCAATTACATGCTCATCATTATTATATTGTTGGATTAATGCAGGATCTGCCATAGGCCCTAATAAATTTTTTGCTGATCCACTATGGCCAACTTTCGCTTCAAATGTCACTACGGGATAAATAAGGACACTAAAATCTGGTCGACTGCTTACATGTAATATAGGGTCGGTAGCTTGAGGGTCCGCAGCGACAACATGAGTTGACACCGTCGCAGCTAAATGACCGCCAGCAGAAAATCCAAGTATACCTATTTTATTTTTATCTAAGTGCCATTCCGATGCGCGAGTGCGCATAATTTGGATCGCACGTTGACCATCTTGAATCGGCCAAGGAACTTGCCCAGCCGATTCGGTCGGCTTTGGCATGCGATATTTTAAAACCACACCAGTTATGCCGTGTGCCGCGAACCACTGCGCCACCTCGATAC
>JAHEDF010000299.1 GCA_024641365.1 Planctomycetota bacterium
TATAATACCGACATGGCATTTGTTTTGGTGCCACCGAATCAGCCAAAGGTGCCGGTCAAGGTGGTGGAATATCCTGAGGAGTCAGATGCGGGCCCATTTCCCGTTCCCGACGATGTGCCGATAGAGGGGTGGCCATTATACTTTCAGCGCAATGGGCAGAAAAATGGCAAGCAGTTGACCTTGGCCGAAGTGCAGCAGCGTCCACCCAAATACGATGGCGACCGCCACGCCATAATTGTTGATCCCACCAACCGCATGCTCTATGAATTTTTCACCTTTGGTAAAACCGCCGACGGTTGGGCTGCCGGACAGGCCTCCCTATTCGATTTAAAAAACAATAAACTCCGCCCCGACGGCTGGACCTCTGCTGACGCAGCAGGCCTACCAATTTTTCCGCTAGTGATTCGCTACGACGAATTAAGACAGGGATTAATAAAACACGCCATGCGCGTCACCGTCCGCCGCTCACGCAAAGCCTATGTCTATCCAGCAACCCACTACGCTAGCCGCTTAACAGACGACAATTTACCCCGCATGGGCGAACGCTTCCGTCTCAAAGCCGATTTCGACATTACGCCTTTCTCGGCACAGGTACAAACGATCCTCAAAGGCCTAAAAAAATACGGCATGCTCGTAGCCGACAATGGTATTGAATGGGCTATTTCGTGCACGCCTGATTCGCGCATTCCTGAATTGCATGAGGAATTGCGGCGGGTTAAAGGGTCGGCGTTTGAGGTGGTTGTGGCGCCTCCGGGATATAAGCCACCTCAATAATATATTTAGATACGAGTGTAAATATTTTATTTGTCGGTTACCAGCCGCCAGTAATAATAAATTTGCATACTATCGGTTCGCGCAATTGGCGCTCTTTAAAGCACAGTTATTGTATAGGAGCGCGCGCGGTTTCGAAGCGATTAATCAGCGACGTAACAAGCGCTTCGTTTTCCTTGGCGAGGTCATGCGTTTCGCCGATGTCCGCTTCGAGATCGTAGAGTTCGAAGGTAAATTCATTCTCTTTAGTTTTCTTACGCACCAATTTCCATTTGCCGCTGCGGAGGGCATCGGTATTGCCCCAGCGAAAATACAAATAGGACCGTTCGATTTGTTGGCGGCTCTGCAGCGTTGGGAGAAAACTAATGCCGTTGGTGGGTGTGTTGACCGGAATGTCGGCGAGCTCACAGGCCGTGGGCATGAAATCATAGGCGGCAATTTGTTTGCTACTTACCTGGCCTTTGGCGATGTGACCGGGCCAGCGGGCGATCATGGGAACCCGACTTCCGCCTTCATAGATACTGCGCTTGAAGCCGCGCAGAGGACCCTGGCTATTAAAGAATGTCATATCTTGACCACCTTCACCGGACGGGCCGTTGTCGCTGGTGAAAATCACCAGGGTTTTCTCATCGAGATTGAGTTCTTTGAGCAGAGCAAAAATATGGCCGATGGTGCGATCAAGTTTGGTGATCATAGCCGCGTAGGTGGCATTGGGATAATCACAGGCGCAATAGCCTTTGGTATAGGGCGAGCCATAGGCACCACCGCCGCCGCCTTCTAATTTCTTTTTTTCCGGCCAACCCAATGCCCGATATTCAGCGAGGCCGGGGTCATCAGCAGGTACCACCAGTTCAGCATGCGGAATGGCAAAGGGGAGATAAAGAAAAAATGTTTTGTTGGCATTGGCACGCAAAAATGTTTCTGCCTCAGCCGCGAACATATCGTGAACATGCTGGCCTTTGCCCGGTCGGTAGTGTCCGTCCTGACGCACGTCCATATTTTGCTCAATGGTGATGCGTTCGGTATTGCGATAGAGATACTGCGGGTAGTAGAAATGAGCGTAGCCTTGGCTCTGAAAGCCGAACCAGTGATCGAACCCTTTTTTATTGGGAGCACCCGGATGATCAGGAGTACCATCCAGTCCCCATTTACCGATCATGCCAGTTGTATAGCCAGCCGCCTGCAAGCGTTGGGCCACGGTAATTTCGTCTGGTAGCAGTTTCGCATTACCATTGTCGATGATGCGACAGTGGCCCATGTCCAACCCCAGCATCAGTGAGGCGCGTGATGGTGAACACACCGCCTGACCAGAATAATAATCGGTAAAACGCATGCCTTCGCTCGCCATCTGATCGAGGTGCGGAGTTTTGATCTTCGTTTGACCATAACAGCCCAGGTCACCATAACCGAGATCATCGGCCATAATAAAAATGATATTGGGCTTTTCACTAGCAACCGATGCCGGCAGCGAAACAGCCAGATGAAAAATGGTCACAAAGGCAATTATCAGGGCATGCGTTTTCATAGTCATACCGAGGAATCTATCTTAATCGTTTGGTATTCAATAGGAGTTACAGTTAGGACTATTTTTTTAGTCGCTCGGCCACCATACATATTGGTAATTATAGGACAGGAAAAAATAAATATGTCGGTCGCATCCTGTTGATGCTGTCCTTACCTCATCAAATTGCCTGTACTTTATTTAGTCCTATAGTTATTCCTTTAGTTGTCTATGGCTTTAGTTGCCGTCTCTTTTCATCGTACTGTTTCTGTCTTATTCTTTGATTACTCTCCAAGAGGAAACAATATGCGAGTCCTGTAATTTTATTCGTATTATTTATTTGGACGCTGGTAGTCGGGAATCGCTGTTAGATCATAAATATCAATAGTGGCATTTAATTCACCGTTATTGGTTCTGAATAAAAATGAAATTAACCATACTCATGTTTTATTAAATTTATGACCCGCTGGAATTATCTCAGATAAGGGCACAACAACGTGATGCCACGCCCCATTAGATATTTTGGGAATTCGTTTATTAATCAGCGCCTGAAAAGATGCTTCAGGCTGGCTTCCAGAACATCCCAATTGAATTATTACTATATCTGGAGGTTTGTCACCCGCGTAATGTGCAACTATAAAATAGCGATATATTTACCTGTAAACAGGATTCTCATGCCAAACCTCTGACCACTTTTCCTGGAATTGAGTTCATTTTTCTGAGACGTTTTGTCGATCACAACTATAATTCAGATAATAATTTCTTATCACTTAGGGCGTACTACCACCTACAGATTTTCACCACCGCATAGGACCAAAACTAATGGCAATTCCTGATATCACTCGTCGCACATGGTTAAAAAGCATGGCTGCCTATGCCAGTACCATGGGATTGTCACCGACATTATTATCCGCTGTTGAACAGGCTTTGGCCGTAACACCGGACCCAGGCACGACGTTCGCAGATGCTGAACATATTGTTATATTAATGCAAGAAAATCGTTCGTTCGATCATATGTTTGGAACGCTTAAAGGCGTACGTGGGTTTAATGATCCTCGTTGTTTACGATTACCGAATAAACGCCCTGCATGGCTGCAGGCAGATCATGATGGTCGCTTATATGCTCCATTTCACATTGATTTAAGAAATACCAACGCGACATGGATGGGTGGCACGCCACATAATTGGCCAGATCAAGTAGACGCACGCAATGGTGGGCGACATGATAATTGGATTCCGGCAAAAACCCGGAAGGGACACATCCCACTCACTATGTGTTACCATACGCGTCAGGATGTCCCTTTTTATTATGCACTTGCTGATGCATTTACTGTGTGCGATCAATATTTTTGCTCTACTTTAACTGGCACGACACCAAACAGAATACATTTTTGGACCGGAACATGTCGCGTTAAACAAGAAAAAGATGCGCAAGCCTACATTTATAATGGCGAAACTGATCGCACTGAAAAGCATAGTTGGATGACATTTCCTGAACGTTTGACTGATGCAAATATATCTTGGAAAATTTATCAAAATGAACTTTATTTAAAAACCGGATTAGATAAGGAAGAATTTCCATGGTTATCAAATTACGGCGATAATAGCATTGAATATTTCGCAAATTTTCGAGCGACCTTAACGCCATCTTACCATCCCAATGTCATTAAAAGTCTAGCTCAAGCAGAGCAAGACCTCGAATCGCTAAACAAAAATAATACGCTATCGGCTAAAGAACGAGATAAACAAATAAAAAAATTGCAGGGCAGTATAAATTTTTTACGCAAAGAATCTGAGCGCTGTCATCCTGATGTTTTTCAAACATTATCGCCTCGTGACAAGAAACTTCATGAACAAGCCTTTGTCACTAATAGAAATGATCCTGATTATCGTAAATTGGCGTCTGTCACCATTCAGGTTGATGGCAAAGAAAAACAAATTCGCCTGCCAGCAGGCGATATTTTACATCAATTTCGCACTGATGTCGCAAACAATGCTTTACCAGCGGTTTCATGGTTAGTTGCCCCAGAGAATTTCTCCGACCATCCATCTTCAGCGTGGTTTGGTGCGTGGTATGTATCTGAAGTAATCCGTATTCTTTCTCACAATCCTGCCATTTGGAAGAAAACCATCTTTTTATTAACCTATGATGAAAATGATGGTTTCTTTGATCATTGTCCGCCCTTTGTACCGCCACGCATGGATAATCCTGCAACCGGAAAATGCTCCGCCAGTATAGATGCATCACTTGAATATATTACTCGTGATCGCGTCAGTCCATTTGGTTTGGGCTATCGTGTACCAATGATTATTGCCTCGCCGTGGTCACGCGGTGGTTACGTACATTCGGAAGTGAGTGATCACACCTCAACGCTCCAATTTTTAGAGCAATGGGTAGCGCAAAAGTATAAGGTCATTATTCGTGAAACAAATATTTCGAGTTGGCGCCGTGCTATGACCAGCAATTTGACCAGCGCTTTCCGTCCATGGAACGGTGAAGCCGTTGATGTGCCTGCTCCATTTGTGGAGCGCAATGAATGGGCACAAACTATTTACCAAGCTCGCGAAAAACCGCCAGCAGCAGTAGCACCGCTGTCGCAAAGTGATGCAACGGCTATTATCAATGGAGAAAATAATCGTGCGCGTCCGCAACAAGAACCGGGCACCAAACCGTCATGTGCCTTGCCCTATGACATTGCTGTGGATGGTGGCTTAACGAAGGATAAAACCCAGCTCGCAGTTAACTTTTTTGTTTTTAATCACCGCTTTGGTGAACGAACCAGTGGCTGTCCATTTCAGTTACATGCCGCAACTGGTTTGCCACATGACAATAAGAATGCCGATCTAGTTATTCGTGATTATGCCGTTGCTCCAGCAGAAACTGTCGAGGACAATATTCCCTTATCCGCGTTTGTTGATGGCAAATACGATGTCAGCGTTCGGGGACCAAATGGTTTCTACCGCGAATTACGTGGTGATAAAAATGATCCGGCAATAACTATTACCGTCGCTACGTTTTTTGATAATAAAGAAAATGCACCTCATCAATTAAGCATTCAGATTTCAACTGCCGTCTCGATGCCAGCTAAAACTATTCAGTACCGTCCCCTCGCTTATGGACACCAAGCTCAATCACTCACCTGTATTCCTGGAACAAAGCAACAGCTGCTTATTCCGCTTACTGATAGTTTTGGTTGGTATGATTTT
>JAHEDF010000300.1 GCA_024641365.1 Planctomycetota bacterium
ATCACATCATCCTTCGTTTCAAACGGAATTAGCATGTCGATTGTCGTCCTCATTTACCGCGGCCTTATCTCCAGCACAGCCAGCTTGTTCCTGGTACTGGCAAGTCTGTCAGCCAGTGAGGATGTAGTCCGTGTTTTCGATGCCGACGTAAAACCGTTTCTTTCGACGTATTGCATTAGTTGTCATGGTGGGGAAAAAATTAAGGGTGATTTGGATCTGACCAAAATCATGAACCCACGTCGGGCGCTTGCATTTGAAGCCATTTGGAAAGATGGCTATGGTCGGGTCCACAGCCAAGACATGCCACCTGATAATGGTAAAGCAAAATTACCCACTACGGAAGAACGTAATAAATTTCTTAGTTGGGTTAAATCGTTAAAATATCTGCACCCAAAGGATCCTGGTCGCGGAACAATTCGTCGCATGTCACAAGTTGAGTATGCGAATACCATTCAAGATTTATTGGGAGTGGATCCAGCTGTTGCAGCTACTATTCCTCAAGACACCGTCGGCGCCGGCTTTAATAGCTCCGTCCCGCCACTCCTGATGGAAAAATATCTTAATGTTGCCACTGATATACTAGATGCGGCTATAGTGCCAGATCGTTTCGATGTCAGCTTGGCGGCTAGTTCCTGTGACGTTTTAATTGCTGGGAAATTACAGCCAAAGAGCGCTGCTACTGAAGCCCGTACTTACAAGGGTACGTGGGAAATTTTGACACCATTTATCGCACCTGTTGATGGCACCTACACGATTCGTATTCGTGCAGGCTGTGAAAAACTCGCGACACGAGACACACCTGTAATTGCCGTGCGTAATGCGGGAGAGGTATTAAAGGAATTTAAAATTACCTCATATGATTCATCGCCTCGCCCCTATTCATTTACGACTAAATTAACTGCCGGGGAAGTTACTTTATCGTTTCTTAACACCACGCCAACTGCATCGGTACAAGAAACTAATAAAAATGGCAAAGCTATTACTAAAGATGTAGAACGCGGCATGTTAATTGAGTCAATTGAAATCCGTGGTCCAACCGCAGGTCGCCCGACGCCCATTCAAGAAAAAATATTTATCGCTAGCCCCAGTGAAACAGTAAGCAAAATAGATGCGGCCAAGACCATCATTACAGCATTTGCTCGATCAGCCTATCGTCGCCCACCTACCGAAAATGAATTAACACAATTAATAGCTGTATTTCGTTTAGCGGATGACCGTGGAGCAGTATTTAGTGATTCGGTAAAATTAATGTTAAAAGCAGTATTAATTTCACCAGGATTTCTTTATCTCACCCCAGATGATGGAAAAGTAAGTGGTAAAAATGGTGACATTGTTAAATTAGGACATCATCAGATAGCGTCAAAGTTATCGTATTTATTTTGGTCAACTATGCCCGATGCTGAATTATCAGCATTAGCTGATGCGGGCAAACTCCACGATTCAGAAATTTTACGTCAACAAGTCAAGCGCTTAGTTCGCGACCCGCGTTCTATTGCATTATGGAATGGATTCGGTGCACAATGGCTGCATTTAGATCGGCTTAAAGAATTAGATGTCGATACTGATAAATACCCATTAATGACCTCCGATATGCGCAAAGCCATGTTTGACGAAGCCGGTATGTTATTTTCAACAATATTGCGCGAAAATCGCACTATGGTCGAATTTGTTGATAATGACTATACGTATTTAAATGAAGTAAATGCCAAAATTTATAACATGGATGGATCTATAGACGGTGCCAAAATGCGTGAGGTTAAATTAGCTGACCAAAATCGCGGCGGCGTTTTGACTCTTCCTGGTGTACTTGCCGTTACCTCTTTACCAACTCGAACCAGTCCAGTTAAGCGAGGTGCTTTTGTTTTAGAGCAAATATTAGGACAGGAACAGCCTACACCACCGATGAATGTGCCACCATTAGAAAGAGAAGATGATTTGAGTAATGCAGGTTTAAATTTACGTCAAAGAACCGAACGTCACCGTGCTGATCCTGCCTGCATGGGTTGTCACCAAGTCATCGATCCCATTGGTTTTGGCCTAGAAAATTTTGACGCCATGGGCCGTTGGCGTGAAGACGATGATACTGGGTCAGCAGTCGACGCGACCGGTGTTTTACCTGGTAATTTAAGATTCCGAACCCCCTATGATTTAAAGAAAATACTCGCTGATCGAAAAGATGATTTTGTCCATGGCTTGGTCCGTCGCGCTTTAGCTCATTCACTTTGTCGCAGCTTACATGGTTACGATGAAGTCGTTGCTGAAGAAATAACCGCTGCCGTAATAAAGGACGGTTATAGATTTCAGACACTCTGGTGCGAAATTGCCACCAGCTACCCATTCCTGCATCGACGCATCACGCGTTAATTGTTTCTAGACCTTCTTTTTTACCTCGCCCATAAAAGGACTCATTATGCGGAAACATTGGCTAATTAATCGACGCACCTGTTTAAAAGGATTAGGTGTCGCATTAGGATTACCGTTATTAGAAACAATGGGATGGGCGGACAATCCGAAGGGCAAAGAATTTAAATTTCCTGTGCGTTTGGGATTCATGTACATGGCATGCGGTGTCAATCCGGACACATTTTGGCCAACAGATCCTAAATCATTTCCAGCGAAATTACCGTCAAGCCTTGAACCGCTCCGTGCTGTCTTAGATCAGTGTTTATTGCTTGATGGTATCGACAACGTTGAAAGGCAACCATTTAATGGCGCAGCACATGCGATTGAATTATCAACTTGGCTAACTGCTTGGAAGCCCGATGAGAATAAGCGTGATATTGTTAAAATAGCCCCTTCTGCTGACCAAATTGCCGCTGCACATTTAGGACTCTACACGCCAATACCGTCACTCGAATTAGGTACTAAAAAAAATGAAAAATCGGGGACAGGTCAAGAAGGACTTAATAATCGGTATTACACAACCGGTAATTATCGCACCGCAACACAACCCTTACCAGTTGAAACAAGTCCACACGAAGTGTTCAAACGTTTATTTGCTTCACGCGATGTAGCGACTGCGATGCGCGGCGGTCCAGTGGTCGACGCAAGTCAATTTGCCAGCACGACAACAGAACAAAGCGGGTCAAAATCGCTTGATCAAAGTATGCTCGACCTTGTGCAAGAAAGTGGGAAACAATTACGTAAAAATGTTAGTGTTGATGACCAACACTTGTTAGATGACTATATGGACAGCGTTCGTTCATTAGAAAAACGTGTAGTTGCTATCGAGCGTCAACGTCGCGCAGCAGAAATGGCAGATAGCGGTACTGGCAAATCACAAAATAAAGACGTTCGTTCACCTCCCTTAGATGTTAAAATTCCTGATGGTAAATTAAAATGGAGCGAACACGTCAAAGTTTTGGGTGACTTGATGGTACTTGCATTTCAAGCTGATATGACCCGTGTTGGTACTCTTATCGGATCGATGAATCACGGAAATTCATATCCTGAGTTGCCATTTAAAGAAGGGCATCATGAATTATCGCACCACGATAATAAAAAAGATAAACAAGAAAAAGTTTCTCAAATTGATCGTTTTAATATCGAGCAATATGCCTATTTAATTAAGCGCATGAAGAGCCTACGTGAAGGAAATGGCACCTTGCTCGACAATACCATGTTTATGTGGGGTTCTGGCCTGGGTGATGGCAATAATCACACCTATAAACGATTACCCACAATAATTGCTGGGCGAGGAGGCGGTACCGTAAAAACTGGTCGCTATGTTCCTAAATGTAACGGAAACCAAGGTGATTTATTGTCGGCGATGTTAGCACGTGCTGGTGTTTCGCTTGATAAGCCCGTTGGATTCGGTACTAAATTATTACCTGACCTATCCTAATGCGACACCTCACTACTACTGCAGCATTACTCGGACTAAATGGCTCTCAAGCTCATTTAGCTTGGGCTGTATTGGTGGATCGGCACGGTGCTGATATTTTTCGCATGATTTGTTCGCGCATTCGCGATAAACATAATGCCGAGGATGCTTACCAAGAATTTTGGATTCAATTACCACAATCCGCAATGCGCTTTACGGCAACGGGAAAAGATAGCGAAAGAGCAGCACGAAATTGGTTACTGCGCATTGCTTACACAACTGCCATAGATTTTTTACGACGCAGTAAAGCAGCACAACAACGACAAGAAAAGCCCGTTGATCCAGTCATTGCTGATTCTATAGCAGCAAAAATAGTTGAACGTCCAGGTACCGAAGATTTGCAAGAAGTGGCATCATTGCAGTCACGTATTCAACAAGTAATTGATGAATTGCCTGAAGGCTATCGTCGTCCTGTTTTGTTACATATTGTCGGCGGTCTGTCCTACGACGATTTAGCAAATGAATTGAAATGTACGGTAAACAATGCGCGCGTACGGGTTCATCGTGCTATAAAACAAATTCGTGATCAACTGGACTCGTCAGAAAAACAACAAACGCAAATTGATTTACGTTCACTGATTGTGCCATTAGCCCTTACCGTGCCTGCCGCGCCAGCGTTGCCCACAGCTATTGCCGTTCCAATTCCCGTCGTTGGAAAAATGGCCATGACTACAGCGAAAACGTCATGGATGCAGTCACCATTATTGGGTATTGGCGGTGCTGCAGTTACGGGAGTCGCTGTGGTTGCTGCTGTGAGTAATTATTCGCCGCCAACCCCACCAGCTCCGACTATACCCCCTGACGTTCCGATTATATCCGTTATACCACCTCCACCACCTACTACTAAATTTCTTATAGATGATTTCCAACGACAAGATCCAAATATATTTCTGAATTATGAAGATGGTGACGAACCACAGCCAATTAGTATCGGGTATCCGGATAAAAATGATTTAAAAAATGGGGCCATGGTATTTTCTTGGCCAAAACAACATGGCATTTGGATTGACGGAACTTACCGACGCCCTTTTATCGAAAAATATTCTCAAATAATGGGTGATCAGCATGTTATTGCTACCATGCGTATAAAAACTGAAGTTCCAAGCGAGGTCATTAAGCATGTGGGGCTGCGTTTTACTGATGCTAATAATGTTATATATGAGTTTCGCCAGCCCATTCAGTCTACGACAGATTGGCAAACGCTGACGTTTACGATCGATCGAGAATCAGCTCATCATTGGGATACGCGTCCTATTGCCGACGGTCCAATTAAGTATCCTCTTTCGCGCCGTGGCTATGCCATTGCTTTTAATCGCACACTAAATGTTGCTGGAACGATGTATATAGATGATGTTTGGCTAAGTTTGCATGAAACAGAATAATCGGTTAGATATTTTAGCAGTGACAATATGTTGCTGATAAATATTTAAAGCAGAACTTATACCAATTCCGCCACAAAAAGCCATTATTAGAAGTCATTCACAGGAGTGACTGTGTTAAGTTCAAGTGCTATTTTCATGCGGGCATCTCTTTAAATTCAGGTTTTTTGTAGGCGTTTGCCAACAAGGAATTGAGTCGAATGAGTAGTTTTCGCG
>JAHEDF010000301.1 GCA_024641365.1 Planctomycetota bacterium
TTAAATCCTGCAAATATGGACACATTAGATACTAACTGAAAAGACTGGGTGCGAATTGGTAGTATGGATGGCAAATAGGTGCCTTCTGCAATCCAAATTTCATTAACGCCGCTGGTTGCCGCCGCCAATGCGGGATCCAAACGTTTATAGGCATTGGCCCATGAGCTGCCACTATTTGCACCACCAGCATCTTTATCGACATAAATACGGGTTAACGTTTCATAAGCACCAATATCCACCGTGCCAATGGCACGGTTATTTCCTGCAATATCAGTACTTGCTATACCAACGTTAGAACCAACGTTAGCCGCTGGACTACCATATTGCAGTCGCAATCCATCATCACCGGTTCCTAAAATATTATCTGGTCCAGTTGGAGAACTTGCATCATAGAAATTAGGATTTGAAGTAACTAAGCCGCCACCGTTATTTGTCCCTGCAGGCAATCCTCCTTCAATTAAACAATTCGTTACGGTTGGATTCGCTGGTCCAATATTACCAAATTGATTTGCCCCTCCACCGGTCGTATTACCCCAAAAAATGGTATTCCGAATTTGTGGTGACGTGTTGAAATTAGCAATTCCACCACCATTAGCGACTGATGTATTCCCTGAAACAGTACAATTTATCATGCTAATATTTGCTGCGCCGTCACCAAAAATGCCGCCACCTCCATAGCTACCGCTCGTAGAGACATTTTGCGAGAACACACAATTTTGAATAATTGCGGTGCCTTGAACATGCAAACCGCCACCCCAGCCAGTGGTTGTGTTACCTCCGAAAAAGCTATCCGTAATTGATATGGTTTTTGTAGATGCTAATAATGAAATCCCACCGCCACTTGTTTGGGACGAGTTTTCAAACAAGACGCAATGGGCTACTGTCAAATTATGCGTCGCATAAATGCCACCGCCTCTATTAGACCCACCGTTAGCAACCCCGTCAGTGATAAAAAAGCCATCTACTACACCACCGTCAGATATGGTCGAAATAACATTATAACTATTATCACCTGGAATATTAATGGTTCCAATATCACCACTTAAGAGCGTCGGACGCACTCGCCAATCGCTTTGTGAACGACTGGTTTCTACGCCACCAAAACCACCATAGAGTCCCAGGCCAGTACGAGCCTTGAAACTTTGCGTACGATCCGTGTTGGTTGTTGGTTTATACGTGCCAGTGCGTGTCCAAATTTCGATTGCATCATTAGGTGTCGCTGCAAGCGCATCGCTCAGTTGCACATATCCATTTGTCCATGATGTGCCATTATTTGATCCGTTTGCCAGTGAATTAACATAAACAATCTGAATTTCGTACGCCCCTCTATCAGGGCCTCCACCTTGGTTGCGCGCACGGCCCGCAATGTCTGTCGACAGTCCGCTATCTGTACCGCTGTGCACTACGGCGCTATTTGAAGAAGGATGTAAACCATCATCGCGCGTGCCATATTTATTATCTGGACCATCCAAATCGGATGTATTAATAAACAGAGGGTTACTACTATCGTTGCTACCATTATTAACATAGCTTCCTGACGGTGATGATACCTGTCCCAATCCTCCCTTCATCGAGGTGCCACTCATATTAATGGTTTTACCACTATTATATATTTCTTCTCCAAAAGAATCATTATCCCAAAATATAGAATCTCTGAATGTTACAGAACCACTATTGTAGCCGCTATATGCGCCGCCATTATTGGCAACATTACCATAAAAAGTACAGCTTCTAATCAGTGGATTAGTTGAAGAGCTCTCATCGTAAATAGCGCCGCCATGTCCACACGTGGTACTGCCATTAGTAATAAAGGCACAATTTTGAACTGTCGGATTACTATTGATGCCAAAATAAATGCCGCCAGCTCCGAAGCTGCCATCATTGCTAATAAAAAAACAATTTTGTATGGTAATTGTAGAGCCGCCATTTATGAATATTCCACCACCGACATTATATGGATATCCTGAATTCGCATTTCCATCGCGAACTATGACCGTATCAATTAGACCTGTACCAAGCGCTTCTAAAACATGGTAACTATTGTCTGTCTTTGAATTAATTATCCCTATATCACCGCTTAAAATCGTTTGATTAGTAAAAGATCGTTGAGAAACGCTTGTTTCACTACCTGCAAAGCCGCCATAAAGATTTACACCAGATTTGACAGTGAATGTATTGCTTCGTGAGGAACCTGGTTTGTAAGTTCCGGCTGCCACCCACACTGAATCCCCTGATGCTGCATTATTTAAAGCGGTGACTAAATTTCCGTACGCATTATTCCAATCTGTACCATCTTGTTTACCTGCACCAACTGATTTTACATAGAGCGTGGGTGAAATACCAATTTTAATATTGGGCACCCACGTGCTGTAGTTCGGTAGTGGCGAATTTCCCGTCCATGTGGTTGGTGACGTGCCCACAACTGTAGCATCTCGATACCAAAGCGACCGATTACCACCACCAGCGGGTACGGTATAATTTGTAGTTGCTGATAAGGGGAATAATGAGCTATTTCTAAATGAAATATCAACCATCAGATTATTTGCGCCACCAACATAATTAAACGGGGTGGTAAAAACAAAGGTGTATTCACCCGTTGATGAAATAAAAACACTTCCATTATACACTGTGGTAAATCCTGTATCCCAATTTTGACTAGTGAAGCTGGTACTTGTGGTGTGTTTTAAACGAATATTCAGATTGCTAATTGTGTAACCAGGCAATGAATTAAACGAAAAAGTCAGACTGCGAATTTTGCCTGTCGTACCAATTTCGCTGGCCAAATAAATTGATTGAACACGAGCCTGTGAATTACTGGCACCAAACGGTACATTTAAACCACTAAGAGAAGAAGCCGATGGTATCTGCGCTTCAATGGCAGCAATGCGTTGTGTCGACATCAGGAGGACCAACAGCAATCCGAATATTCTCAACAAGGACCACCTCAATAGCTGTTTGGTCAACACGCTTTAGTTCTACTGCGTTTGACTAGGTTCTGAATGATAAGAGTTTCTATAACGCTCGTTCTTCACAGCAACGTGTAATTGAGTAATAAACGTAATCTATCGCGATAACCAATACAGAGCTTGCTCTTCGATGATTCTGAACACAAAATGCTTACGATGTACTTCGGTATACAACTAAGGGATTCATCACATGGATAGCAGCGTGATTGTTGATGCGTTGGTTCAAGTTGCTCAAAAACGCCGGTTATTATCAACCGGTCCAGCACAACGCCTTGGTGATTATGCCACACAAAAGCAATTGAATAACCTCAGCGACTTACGTTCTTGGTTGCAATCTGGAGATGGATTATCGGCACATTTAGCCAACCAATTATTAGAGCTCATCCCGGCAGAGGACGTAAAGCCTTTGGGTCCATATATACCCGTAGCGCATTTAGCTGACGGCGGCATGGGATCCGTGTGGTTGGCGTGTTCACCAAAAAATGAATTGGTCGTGGTGAAAACCATGAAGAAAAATTTACCCGCTGGGGTAGAGAAGTCGCATGGCACGGAATTTATGTTGCGCTTCGAACGCGAAGCGAAAATCACTATGCAGCTTAATCATCCGAATGTGGTGCGCTGTATCGACAGTGGGCAGTCTGACGACGGCGTTCCATTTATGGTATTGGAATACGTCAACAGTGGAGATTTAAAAGATTTAGTCGAACGTCGCGGTGGCTTACCAGAAGGTTTAGCACTGGCTATTTTATACCAAGCAGCAGACGGCTTAGCAGAGGCACATCGCATTCATTTAGTACACCGCGATATCAAGCCGCCGAATATTTTCGTCAATCAAGAGGGACAGGCAAAAATAGCCGACTTTGGTATTGCCCGTTCAACCGAGCAAAATCGCACCATGCTTACCATGGAAGGTGCGATTGTTGGTAGTCCACTCTACATGTCTCCAGAACAAATTGTCACCGACCCAAATTTAGATATTCGCAGTGATATTTATGCGCTTGGAGCAGTGTTGTATTACTGCTTAGCCGGAGCGGCTCCTTTTGATGGCCGCCTGCAGGAAATATTACATAAACATTGTACCGCCTCTATTCCTGACATCAGAAAATTACGGCCAGTCATTAGTAAAGATGCTGCGCAAATTATTAATACCTGTATGCAGAAAGAGCGCGGTAAACGTTATAATACACCAGATGAACTTCGCTCTGCTGTTGCCAACGCGTTAGTAAAATTAGGACTGACACCAAAATCTGCCATTGAAGAAGAAACACGACAAGGCGATCTCTCAGGTAACGATGGCAAAGCATTTGTGCCATCATCAGATATGGCCACCATCACTGCTAATTTAGTTGCTGAAAGTGAACAAAAAACTGTAGCCGCTGATTTACGCGGCGGCTCAAATGATATGACTATGGCCGCTGATCTTAGTGGCAGATCAGATGAAGCCACTATAAATGCCGATTTGTTGGATGCATCGCCAACCATGCCGATGTCAACGAATGATATTCAAACTATCGCTGCGAATTTATTAGCGCTTGATGATCCAGCTGCACCACGCGCAGTCAGTGCAACCATGGCTACTATGCCAATGATGCCAGCTGGCGGCCAAAAATCTGATACCCCTAATACGCAAACATTAGCAACTGCAGTTGTTGACGGCCAATTACGTTTTCAACAACCAAAATTGCCTGATACTTTTACCGGTGATTTTAATTCAGCTATTGAAGGTGATTGGCTGAGCTTATTGCCAGAAAACGCAAACGACCCTGCGGGCGTTATTTTATTTGCGCGACCCAGCATCGTCATGGGTAAATTACGCGAAGCGCCAGTCGATTTATGTTTACGTTATTATCCGGTTGCTACACATAAAGACGCTCTGCAACGCATTAGCCGACAACACGTTTGTTTGCGTTATGATGCGATAGAAAATCGTTGTGTGGTTGATGATAAGGGCAGCCCAAATGGCACTATGCTCGATGGTATTACCGTAAAACCTGGGCAATCAGTGCCCTTAGAAAATGACGGTGAAAATATTTTAGTGGTGGCAAATGTCGCGGTTTTGCGTTTACGCTGTGTGCCGAATCGTAGTGATCCGCAACCCGCTTTAGATGGGGCACCACCAAGCACGGGATCGTCATCATGCGGTATCGAACATGGACATGGATTTGATGCGGTAATTATTGGACGTCCCGAAAATCGGCCAGAAATGTCTTACGTCCAAGTCTTTCGTCAGGTCACTATTGGTGGTCCTGGCGCACAATTAACTCTTGCGGGTGCGCGGACGAAAAGTGCCTGTCAAATTGGTGTGTATGATGGCCGTTGGTTGTGGCGACCAGTCGAAGCAACACCAGTAGCGTGGCAACCTATTGTAGAAGGCACAAAATTAGATCTCGGTGGAAAAACCTTAGTCGCACAAGTTGGTTCGTATACGCATTTCTAATTTTTTTTCTTAGTCGCTTCGGTTCGTTCTGCCCACGTTTCCCACGCACCAATCAATGCAGAATATTGTTCC
>JAHEDF010000016.1:0-14148 GCA_024641365.1 Planctomycetota bacterium
AGCGTTTTTAATCGTTGATTGGCATGATCAAAAGTTGCTTGGCTCGGTGCGGTAATATAGGCAAAAGTGGCGGTACCAGCACTTGCCCATAAAATTGAGCGATCATCAGCATGTTGTCCAACCGGTAATGCCTTGAGTGTCACAGCTATTTTTTTGTCAGCAAGAAAAGCAGCTACACGGCGAACGTACCCAGCCAATGGTATTAAGTGATGTTGCGCATCGCAGGTAATTAATTCGACCGTCGTAAGTTGTGAATTTTTTGCTTTCCAATTACCAATCAATAAACCGCATTCGACGTCAACTAATTCTGCAAATGTTTCAGCATTACCATGACCCCATATGCTTAATGTCGCATCGGCACAGGTTGGTGCCTGGATGCCGGAATTGCTAATTGCTAAATTATGCAAGTTGTAAGCGGTTTCGTGATAAGCAGTCGCTAATGCTTCTGCGCGATCTTGGTGCTCATTGCCCCATAGAATCATAATGACCTCCTTGTCATTGGTTTAAGTACACTCGCTGCACATGCAGACGGAGCGGTGGGCAGACCCTACCAATTGCTTGGCACATTGCATCATTAAATTTTGTATTGCGCTTTGTTTATGGCTAAAAACGGTGAGTGCGCATAAATAGTTTATAAAAGCCAATATACTTTGAGAAGAAACTATTTCAGATGGCGGATTATTAATAAGTAACGGACTGTTTACAGTATTCGTATCCAATTAGGCAATCGATTTTGTGCGATGAAAAAGCTGATATTAAATAATTAGCGAATATTATTAGAAAGACTATTTACCAAAATGTCGGTTCGCTGACTAATCGTTGCACCCATTTAATGGTGCCACCCATGCTGCGGGTGTGTGGGTTATTACGTGATCCACTACTGGCTTCTGTATGATAGGCATTTTCGGGATACATAATATAATGATCATAGCCGTCACCAGATGCACGATCAAGAAAGTGGAGGTTCAAATCCGGCGTAGCAGCATGCCATTCAACGCGATACCAAAGACGTATTTCATGTGCCATTATATCATTAAACACGGTTTCATCGCCAAATTGTTTCTGTTCATTTCCCGTCATTTCATTCCATGAACGAAAACCTTGTGATCCGCCAGAACCACAGGTAACAACAAATACGGCACCACTTTCACGCCAGATGCGAAACCACGACAATCCAGTCGATTCTACGCGAGGCGCTTGATCTCCAAGAGCCCACTCCTCAAAACGGGCATCCGTAACCGTACTGCCTTCAGGTGCCGACTTGGTATAGCCATTATTGGTAACTGGCTGTGGATCAGGATAGCGTAGGTAGGGCCGACCATGTAAGGAATTATTATCCGCAACTGAGGGTGATGTTTGTGAAGTTAATATTGGATTATAAGTGACAGTCATTTGTATGGCATACGGTGGCTGTTTCATGACATACATTGGAAAACGTTTTGCAGAACGCACTGGGAAACGACTGTCATCATTGCCGCCATTTGCAATAAATTTTGGTCCAAGTGTATTGTCTCGCACATCTATCCAACCAAATGTTTCAGTATTTTCATCAGGTGTTGGAACTATTGGATTGCCAGCATAATCGACAGTTGGTTTCCACCCGATGCGTGATGCTTCTTGAATATAATTACACGCTGCCATTAACATAATTCGCGCTTGTGTTTCGCGCATAACGGTTTGCACCTCTTCTGCGCTGGCACGCATACGGGCTAAAAATGCCAACGTCATACTGGCAAGTAATGCACATATACCAGCAACAATAATTAAAATAGTTCCAGATCGGTTATGCATAATTAATAATCAAGGTTTTTATCGTTTACAAAGCCAGGTGCATTGTCCCATTTTGCCCAACCGCCACCTGGGTGACGTTGTTGACGTGCGCCACGTAGCGACGTACCGAATCCGGCAAAGGATAATTCTTTGCTTTCACCAGTAATAGGATCAATCATTTGTATGCGTGCCAAATTTACCGCAAATGCATGTTGATAAAAACGATGCACTAAAACCGTTAAATGCGGCCATGTTTCCGGTGCCGTTACGCCGCTATCGATAAAATTATCGCCTTTTGATGTAGCGCCCAGCAATCCATTAACGGTATTCAGATTGCCACCATATTGCGTCACATTAAAAGTCCTACGTGCCGCTAAAGTCATATTTGCAGGAGTCGTATAAACTTCTGGATCGGGCGCATAGCACGTATTAAGTGTTGATAATCGTGCCATTCCTTTCGGCGTTTTTTGGTACATGGTATTAAATGAACCACCCGGTCCAATAAACTCTTTTGAATAACCACCTTTAGTGCTGCTGCTATTAAATGGATCATACCATGAATAGACCGCATTAGGTGGCATGTAATCAATATACCCATAAAAGCCCAGTCGTGAGATGCCTTGCATTTGACTCGCAAGCCAACAATGCGGTACAGTTACTTGGCCATAAGAAATATTTTGCGTGGTTGTAGTCGCGCCACCTGGTGGTGGATTTGGAATAGCAACCATAATTGGAACGGTTGCAAAAGTATTTAATGTTTTGATTGAATTCGAAAATACACCATAGCGTCCAAAGGCTAAAGCCGTGTCATTTTTTTCGCCAAGATTTCCACGCCACCACATACGTGGATTACCCATGGACCAGGACGTATCACGGGGATCAAATCCCATAGGATTATCAGTGTCGTTGTAATTACCTGCCCAATAGGCAGAGAATGGTGTAAATGGACCACCTTTTGGCGGATTAGAACGAGCTGCCGGAACTAACGCGCGTAAACCTTGTTTATTAGGATCGTGTGGATCATCGAGGCCTGTCCAAAAATCAATTTGGTTACGAGCAATTTGCATACCGGCACATAAAATCGAGTTTTCCATCGCCAATTTATTGGCCACAGCAATTGACTGGGATGCCGTGCGAAATGCTGCTAACGCAATATAAATAATGAGTATACCCAGCCCAATTGCGATCATCAATTCAAGCAAAGTAAAGCCACGGAGATGACGATGTGTCATAAATACCTCAGCGGATAGACAGGGTGAGACGTGGATCATAATAATTAAAGCGCGCAACCGTTGCCGCTTTTAGACGAACTGATACTGGTAAATTACCGCGATCTAATTGTCGATTAAAATTGCGATCAGCGCCATACAGGCCAGAGAAAATTTTTCGTGCATTCAGTTGTGTGACCATTTTATCGTACTGCGATGACCAAGTGTTACCTAATACCCAGCCAGCAACTTTTTGCGTTACATCAGCGCCATTTGGTAATGCAGAAATATCTTCCCTAAACATCATCAATTTTTCTGGGTTACGATACATCAGCATGTGATCGTTACTCCAGACATAACGCTGGACACGATTATTAAAATCCATTCCAGAAAATGAGGATATTATTGGATATTTTGATGCATCCACAGGAGCGGACGGAGCGGTTTCGCAATCTACATAGGATTGCCAGTCTACCGCCCAGAAAACAATTTGGCGACAACGTTGTGCGGGTGTAAACGGTTTGGTAAGTGTACGATGATTGGGATCGCCCCAAAAGTTTTTATATGCAGTGCTGCCAAAATCTTTTCCATCTGGAATAGTTTGAGTTGCACTACCGGAATAGAGATCTTTGTAGGGTAAGGTTGGGACCGGATATTGGTAGCTGACACCAACGTTATAAATGGGTCGAGCTGGTAATGGTTTCCATTGTGCCGCTTCAATTTTACTTTGTGTTGGTGAGACATCAAAAATTTTGCCTTGTAATGGCGGCTGAAACATATCCCACTCAATTAATGGGGCGTCCATCATTTGATAACGGTTGGCCGGACGTGGAGCGCCCCAATCATAAGGAAATGACGCTGCATATCGCATTACTAAATTCATGCAGCGTTGATGATAGTAGACGATTAAATCATGAGTTAATTTAATGGCGGGTGAGCCATTTGAATTAGCAGGAATGTCAACACCAGTTCCTGCTCCGGAAGGTTGGCCGCCTAATTCACTGAGTGTTTTCCATCGCGTCATGCAGGTAGCGGCATGCGATAAAAATCGTATGGCTAAAACTTGCTTCCATGCGTCGTGTTTAAAATCTTCACCTTTGCTATCGAGTGTATTGGGTACGAAATCTCCCGGATTAGTAGGAACGGGAGAAGGATTATAAAAAGAAGAGTCGAAGCCCTTTTTCTGCGCGTACCAAAGTGCGACCTGCAAATATTCGATGGCACCCTGTTCGGTCCAATTATCAGTACTTGGCCCAGCGTTGTAATCGGTGCCAAAACTATAACGCCAGTAGCCATCAAATACTTTCATCACATCAGGATCAGCACCGGGAATTTCAGTTACGAATGGTGATGTTCCTTCCCAGCAATAAAATTCTCCCGGTTTAGAATTATTTGAAGCAAGCGGTTTTATGGTAAAGGTACGAGCATTAGTAGGTAAAAACGGATCTGGAATCCCAGTATTAAATGCGGTATTACCTTTCCAGGCATTATGAAATCGTGATCCAAATAATGGGGGTGACGGATAAGCCACGTAATAGGGCCAAGCCTTCCATGGAAAAAGCGGCATATCATTATGTTGAGCGTAACCAATTACGCCGACTATGAGTTTCTGTGCTTCGTTTGGTTCATCAGCAGATATGCCACGGTCACCGAATCCCGCAGTTGCGTTTGGTTGCGAATAATAAATGCGCCCACCTTGATTCAATAAATTTTGAATTTCGTTATTGTCGCTTTCAAGGCGACGAGCAATGTCTGGCGGCAATGGCATTAAACCGTAGGGGCTGGTTTGAAGACGGGTTTCTAAATCAAAAGAATGGGCGCGATAAGCGAGAGGTACATCCCATGGCCCTAACCCCTCGTGTTCATCTGAATGGGATTGATTACCAGAAGCATTAAATAATTGCACCATTTCCTCAGCTTTGGCGCTGGCCAGAATTTGATAACGGGCCATGAGCTGCGTTTTGATACCGACAGGATATAACATCATAACGCTGACCACACCGAATGCGACGAGAGCCAGTGAAATAGAAATTTCAAATAAGGTAAAGCCTCGACTCGAATTCCGACGAGTCAGAAAACTAACGTGATCTTTCCTATTAAAATAACCGTTAAAACTGACTGACATTTCTAATGAGGCTCCAAGCAAAAGGGTTCCCAAGCACAAATTATGCAGATTCTCAGCGTTAAATTCAACTAGACATGGCGTTTCCGAATTGAGACAGAATCAAAGATCGAGTTCATATATAGTTAACATGATGTCTGTTAATTTTAAAAACAGGACAGTAATATAAGAATAATTAGACATTCATATAAAATGGTAATGGATAGAGTTTAACGTTTACAGTTTAACAGAAATTAATTCGTGTACATTATCTTTTTTATGTAAAAAAGTCCTGGATTTAGGACACGACCTGACAGAATTGTCAGGTATTCAGTGCCAACTGCCAGCAACATAAGGGGATCAAAAGGATTAAATTCAGGCGCTTTTGGATGCCATTTATCGACTTTTTAGCTGTAGATCCACCGTTCTTCTGAAGTGTCATAGAAACGATGATTTTATTCCCCGACGCGATTCGCCAGCGTAAAATTAAATTCTAGCAGGAGGCGTAAAGAGCGAGAGTTTTCTGTAAAAAGAGACTAACTGTTCAATTCTGATAACACAGGCAGTTATGAAGTGGTTATTAATATACGATCTGAAGTTTGGTAAAAATATTTCTATTATATTATTTGTGAGAATTTATAAATCATTTGTAACCCCCGATTTTCATTTAAGGGGACCTGTTTAGATTAGTCGACAAGTATTACTTAGGAGCTATGTTAAAATAAGGAAAAATTATTTTGTAAATGAGCCTT
The DNA here is from genome assembly GCA_024641365.1 of Planctomycetota bacterium. Next base: position 5,832 of record JAHEDF010000016.1, read on the forward strand.
GATCTAGTTGCTTCTTATAAAGAACAACTTCCAGTCACTATATTGCATGCCCCTACGAATTTGACGTAAAAGCATAGGAAACACATTTTTAAACGTCTTTTACAAATTTTAAGCTACTTTTTTAGCCACCGCTGCTCAGCTTCTGTAATTTTATCTTCGCTGAGTCCAAACGCGCGTAACACGCCTTTTGCCATCATAATATTACCTAATTTATTCATATGACAGCCGTCAGAAGTCAGTTTATTCTTAATGTTGCGGTCGTATTGTGGTTCACCAAACATTTTGGCTTTACCGGGTTCATCGGGCATTTTCTTTAATTGTTCTTGCATATCCTTATTCAAATCAGCGACGAGGCATTTTTTCTCAGCGGCGATTTCATGTAAAAACGCGTTATAGGGGATTAAATTTTTATTAAGTTCTCGCTCGGGATCTTCACCAATCATAGTTGAGGTTAATATTATAACCTGAATGCCAGCAGCCTGGGTTTGTTCAATAATAGCGCGAATATTTTCCTTATAATCTTCCAGCGGAATGCCTTCGAAGGTGCGTTTACCAAGTGTTAATTTAAAATGCCACACGTCATTGACGCCACAACTGAGCGTCATCCATTGTGGTTTTTTACTAAGCACATCTTTCTCTAAACGAGCCAACATATCCTTTGAGCGATGTCCGGAAATTCCGGCTGGGATATGGGTGAGGTTGAGGCCTTCGTTGTTGAGCGCTTCCATAACCAGCGTGATATAGCCATCTGGCTTGGCGCCGCCTTGCGTGATGGAATCACCCATAAAGGCTATTTTTTGTCCGGCTTTTACGACAAGTGCGTTATCAGCGGCAACCGCACTGTTACCGCACCAGAGGCTTATAATAGCACAAGCAATGAGCATACTGTAGCGGAATAAGTGCATGGTCGTCTCCAAGAAATCCGTGAATAAGTTTCTAGATAATGATGGTGCTGACTATCACTATACACTCGTATAGGCGCGCACGGTACTGATACGATGCTGGCAGAAGTACCGTGCGCAATGCTGTGACCAGCCAGCCTTATTTTAAGATAGAATTCCTTTTACCACATGTCCGTGCACATCAGTTAAGCGGTAATCGCGTCCTTGGAAGCGATAGGTAAGTTTTTCATGGTTGAGTCCGAGTAGATGTAATATGGTTGCCTGTAAATCATGGACATGCACTTTGTCGTGCGTGACATTGAAACCTAATTCATCCGTTTCACCATAACTAAATCCATGTTTCACACCACCGCCAGCTAAGAACATCGAGTACGCATCAGGATAATGATCACGACCCATGACGCTGCCTTTACTGGTGCGTCCTTCGCGGAATGGTGTACGACCAAATTCACCGCCCCACACTATTAATGTATCGTCGAGTAATCCACGTTGGCGCAGATCTTTAATAAGCGCAGCCACGGGTTTATCTGTGTCCTTCATTTTTGCTGTTAGACCATCACGGATATCTTCTTTTGGATTGGTACCATGGAAATCCCAACCCCAATCAAATAATTGGATAAAGCGGACATCTTGTTCCAGTAAACGTCGGGCTAATAAACAATTGTTTGCGAAACTGGCCTCACCAGGAACCGCTCCATACGCTTCTAAAGTCGTTTTCTTTTCTCGCGAAATATCCATGACTTCAGGCACGCTGGTTTGCATGCGAAATGCCAATTCATATTGAGCAATGCGCGTCAGCGTTTCTGGATCACCAAGATCTTGTGCTTGTTCAGTATTTAAATCACGCAGCGCATCTAATGTTTTCCGACGTAACGAGCGATCCATGCCAGGGGGATCATTCACGTATAAAACCGGATCGCCTTTCGAACGGCATTGTACGCCTTGATAAACCGACGGAATAAATCCCGTGCCCCAACAACTTTGTCCACCACTTGGTTGTACGCCACTACTGATGAGTACGACAAATCCCGGCAGGTTTTGATTTACTGAACCGAGCCCATAGGTCAGCCACGATCCCATCGATGGACGACCTTGTCGCGGTGAACCGGTAAACAGCATTAATTCCGCGGGTGCGTGATTAAATTGATCGGTATGTAATGATTTAATGACACACATTTCATCAGCTATGGTATGAAAATTCGGCACAGCATCTGACATCCAAATACCACCAGGACCATATTGTTTAAAGGTACGTGGCGAACCCATGAGTTTTGGCGTGCCAGAGGTAAAGGCAAAAGTTTTGCCTTTAATAAATTCATCCGGCGCATCCTTTCCTGTATTTTTAACTAATTCAGGTTTGTAATCAAAAATATCGAGATTAGGTGGCCCACCAGACATATGTAAATAAATAACACGTTTTACTTTAGGTGCGTAATGCGGTTGGCGCACAGCGAGCGGACTTGCTTCATTGGCGGTGGCTGTTGTTCCAGCTCCGGCAAGCATCTGTAACGCAATAGCGCCAAGACTGAATTGACCACTTCTTTTAAGAAAATGGCGGCGGGTTTGCTGTAAGACATGATTATGTGTTGGAGGTATCATAGTGTTACCGCTTTAATAAGGTTTCATCGAGATTTAGTAAAACGCTTGCGACAGTTGTCCAAGCAGCCAATTCTACGACATTTGTTTCTGGTGGAATCGAACCGATTGGATCAGTTGCCATATCGGTGGCTTTTTTCTCATCTGTTTTGAAATGTGTGAGCGCATCATTATATAACGTGTTTAATCGTGCTAATTCACTAGCACTTGGTTTGCGCGCTAATGCTTTACGAAATCCAAAGGTAATAATTTCTGATGGTATTTTTCCTTGTTTGACCATCAGGCGTGCCAGTGCTTGTGCCGTTTCAACATAAACCGGATCATTCATGGTTACGAATGCTTGGAGTGGCGTATTGGTACGATTGCGTCGTAGCGTGCAGGTTTCTCGACTTGGCGCATCGAAGGTTTGTAATGAAGGATAGGGACTGGTGCGACGCCATTCTGTATACAGGGCTCGGCGATAGCGGTCTTCTCCACTACTTGTTTTCCAATCTAAACCGCCGCCAAAAGCGGCTTTCAAACCCAATTCTGGGCGCACTGGTCTCACAGAAGGTCCATACATTTTTGCTGATAACAAACCGCTGACGGCTAATGCATTATCACGAATTGTTTCAGCACTGAGGCGAACCCGTGGGCCACGCGCTAATAATCGATTATCAGGATCACGTTCGGCAAGTTGCGGAGAAACACGCGATGATTGTTTATAAGTTTCTGAAGTCACCAATAATTTAATAATTTTTTTCACGTCCCATTTATTACGAACAAACTCAGTGGCTAAATAATCAAGTAATGCGGGGTTCGATGGTAATTCACCTTGAGCGCCAAATTCTTCGCTGGTGCGCACTAAACCGATTCCAAATATGGTTTCCCAATAACGATTGGTTATCACACGTGCGGTTAGTGGATTATTGCCGTCCACTAACCAGTGGGCGAATGTCAGACGATTACGCGGTGCATCTTTTGGTAACGGTGGAAATGCAGCTGGTACGCCCTCGTTCACTTCTTCGCCCGTCACTAAATAATTTCCGCGTATTTGAATGTGTGTCTTGCGTCGTTTATTGCCTTCGAGTTCACGAAAAATAGGAACAGTGACTGGTTTCATCTCAGACAATTGACGCTGCAAGTTGGCTAACGTTTTACGCTCGCCCGCTAGTTCTGGAGCAATGTCTTGCAGGTAATAAGTGATAATAGCAGCCCGTTGTTCCGGGCTGCGTTGGGTTTCTGCAGCCGCAAAAGCTTTTTGTACGTCAATTGGTGCTCGCACATGTTCACCAACACCAGCATCATTAGTCACGGATAGGCGAAAATGGCCAAGGGTGTGGTTTGCGAATTCCGACTGTTGATCAATAGTAATAATGATTTGTGCCCCAGCAGGGATAGTGACTGGTTTGTCAGCCAATAACGTTAAATCATGTGACTGTCCAATACTACCACCTATGGCCCATCCCGGTTTTAACTCGCCTGGTTTCTTTTTACCGCGGGTTGGTTTTGTCGGTGCATCTGATAAGACGTCATCGACGTTAAAGTCCGATTGTACATAATCAGCAATTGCTTCATTAAATGTGATGGTTTTTCCATCGTGTAGCGTAAAGGCGGCATTTTTCTTTGGCGCTGGATTATCGGCTTTTTCCCAAATAGTTTTTCGCTTATCATCTAAAATAACTAGACGAAAACCTGCAAGTCGTTCACTCTCTTCTGTGCGATTCCACACGACGATTCGATCAATGGCTTGTTCAGATTTTAAATCAACTTCCCACCACGGGTCATTAGTATTCGCATCAGTATGTGCGACCGAACCTTTATCATATTCTCCAACATTTTTGCCATCTATGGCCTTGTCGGCGGTGGCTTTTTCGAAGGTAGATTTTTGTGTCGCCTTTCCTTTTTGTGCAATATTTTGTGATCCGGCAAATACTTGGACTTCTGCTAACTGTAAAATTTTGTCAGCACCAGTTAATTCAATACGAACATAGCGACCGCGCGGGCTAACGGCGCCACCAGCAGGAATAATGTCAGCGCGTATATGGGTAATGACAAAATTACCATTGGCATGACCCGGTCCTTGTTGAGGCAGACTAGCGTCAGACAGCGCTTCTAATCGCAACGCCGAAATAGTTTGTGCTGTAGGGGATGAGCTGCTTATGGTGTACGAATCTGTTTTTGCACCTGCAGCCACCACTATTTTATTATCGGCTTGTGCCGTTATGTTTTTACCAGCTTCTGAGTTTACAGCTTGTGGTTTTAAAGTCTGCCAAGCAATATGTACAGGAAACTTTTGTGCCCAGGCCTGTGCTCCTTTTTCTAATTGCGGTGTCGGCGTAGTGAGGGTTTTCTCAATTTGTGCAATTTCACTTTCCCACACGGCTCGCTGAGATTTTTGCTCATCAGAAAAGAAGGTATGTAATGGTGATTCATCACGTCGGTCCGCGTCTTCTGTATTATTAAAAAAAGCAAATAAACGAAAATATTCTTCATTGGTAATGGGATCGTATTTATGAGTATGACATTGAGCACAGGCAATAGAGGTGCCCATCCATACTTCCATGGTGGTATTTACGCGATCAACAATAGCCGCATTACGAAATTCTTCGTCTTGTGTGCCGCCTTCACTATTCGTCATGGTATTGCGATGAAATGCCGTCGCGGTGAGTTGTTCATCAGTTGGATTTGGGAGTAAATCACCAGCGAGCTGTTCGATAGTAAATTGATCAAATGGTTTATTATCATTAAATGAGCGAATCACGTAATCACGATATGGCCAAATAGTACGCAGCGGATCATCGGCATAACCAGCAGAGTCCGCATAGCGTGCTAAATCGAGCCATAAGCGTCCCCAATGTTCGCCGTAGGCCGGTGAGGACAAATAATAATCAACTAAACGCTCATAGGCATCCGGCTTGGTATCATTTACAAAGGCATCAATTTCCGCGAGCGTTGGCGGTAAGCCTATCACATCTAAAGCAAGGCGACGAATGAGCGTTGTTTTTTCTGCTTGTCCCTGTGGTTGTAAGCCGTCCTTTTCAAGTTGCGCACGAATAAAAGCATCAATGGGATTTTTCGTAGGAAGCGGAGGATCAATACGTTGCGGTTGCACATACGACCAATGCTGCGCATATTTTCCGCCGCTTTTTACCCAGGCAGTTAATAAAGCGATGTCCTTTTTACTCAGGGGTGGGCCAGATTTTTTTGGTGGCATAATATCATCTTCATCGTCAGTAATAATTCGTGCGATGAGTTCGCTTTGTTCCGGATGACCAGGAACAACAGCTCTGCTATCATCATGATCAAAACGCGAACCAGCTTCCGTATCTAAACGGAGACCGCCTGCTTTTTTAGAGCCACCTTTACGGTCGTGGTCATCTGGACCGTGACACTTAAAACAGGTATTTGAAAGAATAGGTCGTATATCGCGCTGAAAATCTGGCTCGGCTGCCCAACTTGCTGAAATGGTAAAGACGACAAAGAAGGTCGAGCACCAATGCATCAGTAACAAAGGACTTTGTCGCTTCTTTTGATCATTTTTATATGACATGTATGGGTATCCTCAAAAAATTGTCCTGATAATCTTTATAGGCGGAGGGCTATGCGGCGATACGCTTTCTCTGCTTTGTGTTTTTTGAAACATTTTTATGTCATGAAATACACGACCATGATAGCACGGACGCCTCGTAATTAATTTACGTGTTTGCGGCATAAACGTTTGATAGTAGTTAGCCCATTTTTGGAAGAAATTGCAAGAAAAGTGAAAAAGTGGTTGTTCACAGACATGAGGTGGCCTGGGACTATTATCTGCACAATGCAATGGTAATGAAGGTTGGTTTTTTACCTACTTATGTGCTCGCTGAACCGACATTTTGTCTACATGAATGCATGCAATAAGTGAGAAAGAAATAAACATCAGTAAAAACCAGGCAATTAATTTATTTGGAGAAACCATAGTCCATTCGTCTATCTGACTTGGATAATACCACACCTTACAATAGGTCGCTATATTTTCTGCGAACCAAATAAATAACGATACCAAAAAAAGACCAAGCACGGCATGCATCCGTCGCTCTTCTTTTGCCACCGTAAAATAAACAAAGCTTCGCCGCAGTAAAAATGCTATGATAGCTAATAATACCCAGCGCAAGTCAAATATATAATGATGTGAAAAGAAATTTACATAAACCAAAAACGAAATCAGCAGTAAAACAGATTTTTGTGGTAAAGGTTCAAATCGCAGCGTGAATATTCGCCAAATACGCGCTATATAACTACCAACGGCGCTATACATAAAGCCAGCAAATAACGGCACAGACAGTATTTTAATGTATGATTGATCAGGATAATGCCATGAACCAACCTGGGTTTTAAATATTTCCATAATCGTGGCAATTATATGAAATAATACGATAGTGTAAAATTCTTTAAACGTCTCAAGTTTTGCCGCTAATAACGACAGCTGGATTGTTAGAGCGGCCAGAAACAGAAAATCATAGCGATAGATAAAGGATATTGGATAATAAAAATGAGTAAGAATAATAAACCCAAGAAACAAACCTGCAAATATGCACGCATAGGCTTGTTTTAAGCCGAATATCCAAAACTCATAAACAGCTTTCATGATAAAGTCGTGACCATGTTGTCAGTTTGGATGTCACCAGCTAGCGGCAAGCCGGCAAGCACATAGACGCACAAATGTACGACCCCTGTCTAAGCACCCTATGGGTCTAAAATTCAGCTAACAAGCAGTTAGTACTCAAATAGTACTCAAAAAAGTGGTCGTTTGTGTCGATAACTAGTTCTTGACCAGGCTCCTGATCTGACTGAAGTTTTTACTATGAAACAACTACTCCCAATCAGTTTAATCACGCTTTCGTTATCATGGTGCGCTGCAATGGCTGCCTATGCCGAAGAGCCGGTCATAAAAAAGGAAATTCGTGAAGAGAATGGAAAAAAAGTAGAGTACACGTTTATAAATGGCATTAAGGTGCATGAGACCGATCCAGAAAAACAACCACAGCCAGAAATTGTTGAGCCGAAACCATATGATGCCGAAGCGGCAAAACCGCCCGCGGATGCGATGGTTTTATTTGATGGTACTGAAGCGACGTTAAAAAATTGGACATCCGGTAAAGGCCAACCGACGAAGTGGAAATTAGTTGATGGTGCGCTCGAATCCGTCAAGGGTGCCGGTTATGCCCAATCGGTAGAAGAATTTGGTTCTTGTAAATTACACATTGAATTTGCTACACCCGCAACTCCGCAAGGAACAGGTCAGGGTCGAGGAAATAGTGGTGTCTTTTTGATGGGCATCTATGAAGTCCAAGTTTTGGATTCGTATGAAAATACCACCTATCCTGATGGTCAATGCGGTGCGTTATATGGTCGTTCAAAACCATTAGTAAATGCCTCACGTAAACCGGGTGAGTGGCAAACCTATGACATTACCTTTCATCGTCCTCTGTTTGATGAGCAAGGCAAAGTGACACGAAAAGCTAAATTTCATATCGTGCATAATGGTTGGGTTATTCAAGATAATGTCGAATTAAGTGGCGGTACTGGCTGGCGTGGTCCACATTCGATTTCTGAATATGCGAAACACGGTGATACTGGTCCGCTCAAAATGCAGGACCATGGTAATCCAGTCCGTTTCAGAAATATTTGGTTACAAAAATTACCGGATTAATTAACTCTCAAGTAGCTGTTTTCTTGGGCAAAGCGGGCAAGTGAGTAATTCCACAGTACCGTTCTGATTGGTTCCCGTTCTCATTTATAAAATGAGAACGGGATTTTTTTGAGACAATTTTTGAGACAATTTTTGAGACAGAATGGAG
>JAHEDF010000016.1:14162-21072 GCA_024641365.1 Planctomycetota bacterium
CCAAGAATTCCTTTACACGAATAACGATAATAGATAAATTAGTGGTATGAAACTGTCTGGTTATCGTCCTGCTTTGCTTACCACTTTACGAGCTGGTTATGGTCGGCCAGAGTTATTAAAAGATATCAGTGCGGGAATGCTGGTTGGGGTTGTTGCCTTACCTTTATCGATGGCATTAGCGATAGCTTCAGGATGTAAACCAGAACAAGGATTATGGACAGCCATAATCGGTGGATTTATAATTAGTTTGCTTGGGGGTAGTCGTGTACAAATTGGAGGACCAGCTGGAGCTTTTGTTGGATTATGTGCGGTAGGGGTTAATCAATTCGGCTATGAGGGATTAGCGCTTGCCACCATAATGTCTGGATTTTTCATATTTGTAATGGGTTGGGCACGGTTGGGACAAGCCGTCAGTTTTATTCCTATGCCTGTCGTGATTGGATTTACTTCCGGCATAGCTTTAATTTTGTGTTCTACTCAAATTGGACCAGCTCTTGGATTACCAGAAACTTTAAAACCGGCAGAACACGTTCATGAACGTTTAGTCTTTATTTGGTTACATATTCATGAATGGAACTATCGCGCGTTATTAGTGTGTGGTGTGACCATGATGATAATTATTGGACTAAGACGAATATCCGTGCAAATTCCTAGTTCTTTATTGGGTGTCATAATTATGACACTATTTGTATCTTATATGGGTTGGGATGCGCCAATTAAAGGATCATCACCATCCACAGATACGACATTACTTGATACAATTGCATCGCGGTATGGCGGTATTCCTGCGATGTTACCTGCACCGACTATCCCAGGATTTGGCTTATCCGAACAAGCTACGTTATTGGATTACGCCAATCGGATTCGTGAACTTTCGAGCCTAGCACTAGCTATCGCATTATTGGGAGCCATAGAATCGTTATTATCAGCAGTGGTTTGTGATGGTATGACGGGATATCGCCATGACTCAAATTCTGAATTAATAGGCCAGGGCCTAGCAAATATGATTAGCCCACTATTTATGGGGTTGCCAGCTACAGGCGTTATTGCCCGATCATCAACGAATGTGCGAGCCGGAGCAACGTCACCACTCGCAGGTATTTTTCATGCCATGGTGGTCTTAATTATCATGGTTTGCGCAGCGCCGTTGGTTGGACACATTCCAATGGCATCGTTAGCGGGTGTGTTATTGGTCGTGTGTTGGTATATGGCCGAGTTGCGGCATTGGCCACATATTCTTAAAGCAGGCCGTAGCGACGCTTTTTTGTTACCAGTAGCATTTTTTCTAACCGCGTTTGTTGGATTAACAGAAGCCATATTAGTTGGCGTTACGTTGGCCATGTTTTTCTTTGTAAAACGAATGAGTGATCTCACCGAAATACATCATACGCACAAGCATGCTGAACACATACGAAGCGACATACCACCTGGTGTAAAAGTTTATACCGTGCGCGGTGCTTTTTTCTTTGGAGCCGCCACCAGAATTCGCGATCTTGAAAGTGACAGCGATGTAAAAGTAGCGCTCGTATTACGGTTAGAGGATGTTCCATTTATTGATGCAACGGCAGCGTTTTCACTGCGTGAATTAGCGAATAGTTTTCACAAAAAGGGATCGCGGTTAATGATCTGTGACATCTCCGAACGAGTCAGTGACGATTTGCATCGGCATCATCTCGTTGAGTATTTGGGAATAGAGAATGTGCACCGAACGTTTGAGGACGTTATGACTATATTGTCACAGGCAGGTGAAAAAAAATGAACGCAGCGCGACAGTGTGTTTGCCAATTGGCAAACACAGCATGTTCATACCAGTAAATGATTTCACGCTTATCGACCATCCCCAGTATAAATAATTATTCCATCTTTTGGTGCTTGTGGCCAGGGAGTTGTCCCAGGAGCCCATTCTTTTGGTTGGGTGGCGCGAATTTTATTAACTGCTTCTTTGACCCATTCCGGCGCGCTGGCATTTTCTGCCTGTCCGTACACGTAGGGCAAAGCTGGGTCCATTAAGACGGGTTGTTTGCCAATAATTTTTGATAACGGAGGACGCTCTTTGCCGAGTACTGCCAGGCGATCAGATAATGTTTTAACGATATCAGGATGTTGGTCAGCGATGTTCTTTTGTTCACTGGGATCAGTGGCAATATTATATAATTCTTTCCCCATTAATTTATAATCACCAGATCGAATGGTGGGTAAGCGCACGCTACCACTGACTTCGAATACAATTTCGGTGCGTGGGCTGGGCTTATTATGGAATAACATCTCGATCATATTAAGCCCATCAATTGGCTCGGTTCCTGTTGGCGGACCACCTGCTAAAGCGGCAAATGTTGGTAAAATATCAACCACATGCATCAGCTCATTATTTCTTGTTCCTGGTTTTGTATGCCCGGGCCATCGAACCACGCAGGGAACGCGCACGCCGCCCTCTAAGGTGGTATTTTTTGTCCCGCGAAATGGTTTATTCGAGGCTTCGGTTAAACCGCCATTATCATTTGTACAAATAACTAAGGTATTGTTGCCAAACCCATATTGATCAAGCGCACCTATAATACGACCAATGGCATCATCTAAACATTTCAGAGCGGCTTGTCGTTTATCGTACGTTTCGGTGTAACGCGGAATAGATTCAAGTGGTCCGTGAATAGCATTAAAAGGTACATAGAAGAAAAATGGTTTATCTGGTTTTTGTTGCGCTAATAAATGCACAACTTCATTCGCAATTAAATCAGTCGTGTACCCTTGTTCTGCCACCGGCTGTTGATTACGATGCCAATCGTAAACGGCAAAACGAGCGGGTGCATTATGGGGAATCGTGTAATTCGTATAATCAATGCCCCATGCGTAATGACCATATTGGTAATCAAATCCCTGTCCCATTGGTAAATGCTCAGGGAGCCATTCACCACAGTGCCATTTACCAGTTATGGCGGTAAAATAACCAGCAGCGCGCAGTGATTCGGCCACGGTATGTTCTTCAGTAGGCAACGCATGAATCATGCGGGTTTCATCACCATTCGGCAGGTGCGGTAATTCTATGTTGAGCATTTTTAAATAATCGAATTTGCCAAAATCTTCGCTGCGCCAATCCATCCAATTACGAAAGGCATAACGGCCAGTCAGCAACGCAGCTCGCGACGGTGAACAAACCGAATGCATATAAAATTGTGTTAACTGCATGCCTTGTGCCGCTAAACGATCAATATGCGGGGTGAGGTCTTTGTTCCCGCCATTAAATCCAGGGTCGCCCCAACCCATATCGTCAGCCATAATCAGCACGATATTTGGCTTACTGTTGGTTTCGTCAGCGGCTTCATTAGGAGCGCTAGTCAATAATAAGAGCGCTGGTGCGAGACAGAGCACATTAAAAAAAGACAGGCACTTCATAGTCGTATCCTTAAGGTACATTGCTGACTTTGCAGCGTAAAAGCTATACACAAATGATCGTCATGAAACCATTTCTAAATGTGTGCCATAAATTGGTTGAGGCACTCGTAGGCAGATATGTAGGTTTTATCCATGAATCATTAAAAAGCGCATCCCTGGGTATTTCCCAGGGATGCGCAACCGTAAATACGAACTGGTAAGATGACTTAGGCTTTATTACCGCGCATGAAATGGGCGATAATTGCCATTAGTAAGAAAATGCCGACAGCACCCACACCAATCCAACCGACTTTACTCCAGACCGCCCAACCGGCGCCAATAGTCGTCGCTATAACGGATAAGCTCAGCAAGAAATTATAAAATACACGCTTGCCACCCTGAGGCATGTGTTCGCCTAATAAGCGCTTACTATTAAACATCACAAAGAAGGTGATCGCAGCGATGGGTAATAATGCCATGCCAAATACGCTGGTGGGAACGGCTAACCAGAAACGTGCACTGCCATCACCCCATAAGACAATAAAACCAATAGAACCAGTAATCGCAGGAATAGCGGTACCAATATAAGAAAGTGTTCGTGACCCTGATTTTCCTAAGGCTTCACACAAACAATAACCATTAATAAGCATCAAGACGATAATGGTTGAAATGGCCATGCCGAAGACGCCTAATCCGAATACCATTTGAGCGGTATTTTTCCCGGTTAATTCAGCTAATGAATCTGCTAATACACCCGCATCGCGTTGCACTAACATGGCAGCTAAACGTTTTTCGGGAAGCGGTAATGCGTCACGTTTTTCTTTTAATAATTCAGGCGTTGGGGTTGCACCAGATTGTGCTAATTCGAATTTGATGCGTTTATCTAATGCGCCTTCGTATTGACCGACATATTTTTCAGTCGCGGCAGTTGCGGGCTCTTCGCCGACTAAACCTTTATCATACGCACCGTGGAAGCGGCTGGTCGCAGCAATAACGACGCAGCTGGTAACGAGTAAAAAAGGAATGAATAAACCAGTAGCCAAATCGAAAACTGCCTGACCGCGGAAATGTTTATCCCAACCGCGTTTGAGCATCGAATACGGCAATAAGAAGGTCATATTAATACCTACGGCGGTCGCCGCACCGGTAACCATTAAATCACGTTGCATGGATAAAATGTAATTGGTCCAATATTCTGGATTTGAGGTCGTTGGAATAATTTCTCGATAGGTGGTCGCAGGCTCAAACAATAAATTAAAATTAGGAATAAAGCCGGCAAAGATTTTACCCCATGGTAGGCCAACATCAGAAAAGGCTAAAGCACCAACAACGCCGACGAAGCTTATAACAATTAAGGCAACCATAATTTTTAACACGACTTCAAATATTTTTGCTCCTTTACCGCCAGTAATTGAACTCCACACCACGGCCAATGAAGCGAGCGCAATAACCGCGACAATAATGTTACGCCACATGGCACCATCTAATTTACCCGAGAATAAATTTTGTTGGATTGCAGCGGTACCTAAAGAAAATTGTGGCATTGCCCACACCATATTGGCAATGGCAGAAGCCAGCAGCCATCCCCATGCTAATACGGGATTCACATCTTCCTTAATCGCATCAAATGGACGTTTGCCTGTCGATAAAGTTACGAAGCCGATGGTCGACAACATGACGATGCCTAAAAACATCATCAGTGGTTGCAGCCACAACATTTCGTAGCCACCAATAACACCTAAAAAGAGACAGCCAGCTAATGTACCACCGCCCAGGGTGATGGCACTTTGCAACCAACCCGGACCAGAGAGCTTTACATGAGCGGCTAATTTTCCGCCCAGACCTTTATCGGCAGCTGACATTAATATTGCGCGATCCGCCTCAACGCCAGATGTTGGGGCAGCAGAGGAATCAGTGGGTGTTGTCATAGGCGCACACCATGCCAGCTGTTTTTTGCTGGCTAGACCCCAATTTCGTTGACTACGAGTTTGCTACAAACCGCCATAAACGTGTGATTTCCGATCAAAAATGATCAAAAAAAGGGCCTTTTATCGGTTGTGTTTCTCATCGCTAATATGGTTTATACCTATTTCGTATTGTGAGTAGACCAAGCGGACACAGCAGACAGATTAGCAACATGCATCTTACAAAACCAATTTTTATAATAAATAAATCATCACTTAGAATAATAATATTCATATTATTTGGGTTGATGAGTACTGATTTGCAAGCAGAGGTGGTTGCGTGGCCTGCAGATGAATCACCTCGTGCTGGTGACGAAAAAATAGTTAACATATTAATACCAATTCAACAAAAGCATAAAATCCCTGCGATGGGTGCTGCGGTCGTTCGCAGTTCAGGAATCGAATCTCAAGGAGTTGTAGGATGGAGAAAATTAGGTGACCCAACAGCGGTTACACTGGATGATCAATGGCATTTAGGCTCAGATACAAAAATGATGACAGCCACGTTGGCAGCCCATTATGTGGAACTGAAAAAAATTTCCTGGGATACACCCGTAACAAAAATTTTACCATTTGTTCCGCCAACATGGTCAACGGTGACATTAGATATGTGTTTAGCGCACCGCTCAGGCGCACCAGCAAATATATCCTGGATGTTACAAGTTAATCGCAGCATGGCGGTAAAAACTATCACCGCAAATCCACCACAACATGACCCAGGAACAAAATATCTGTACAGTAATGCCGGTTATGTTTTAGCAGGAGCCATGCTAGAAAAAATTACCAATAAAAGTTGGGAAGAATTAATCCAAGACGATGTATGGAAACCCCTCAAAATTAAAAACGCCGGATTCGGCGGCATGGGCACCACCGGACAAGTCGATCAACCATGGGCTCACAAACCCGGCGGCATCGTCGTTGGTAACGGCCCATTAATAGATAACGCCGCAGTTTTAGGCCCAGCCGGCACCGTGCACATGCCGCTAGCCGAATGGGCAAAATTTATCGCCGACCAATTAAACGGCGCACAAGGAAAACCTGCTTTACTAAAGGCAGACAGTTATCAGCACCTACAAACCCCATGGCCCAACGACACCTGCGCCCGCGGCTGGATAGTAGTCCCCAGACCGTGGGCACAAGGAAACGCCTACACCCACAGCGGCAGCAACACCATGCATTTCGCCGTAGTCTGGATGGCCCAAAAAATCGACCTAGCCATATTAATCTGCTGCAACCAAGGCGAAGCCGCCCAAGCCTGCGACGAAGTAGCCTCAGAACTGATTAAAGCTTTTATTAAGTAATGGCAAGTATTTAATTTAATGAAATATCAACATTTATAGAATAACAAGCTAAAATCATTTTAACTTGGTTTAGTTAAAATGATTTGATCCATATATTCGCCAGGTGTTTTGGTTTGAACACCCATAATTTTTGCAGATTTAATCATATTTTTATCGTAAGTTACAATCATTTTACGCTCTCGCTTTGCAACTACTAGGTAAATATGATCTCCAGCCTTACGGTGAGGCGTTTCAATATTCCCATATGCCTGAATAAATTTGTCATCTATATGCAAA
>JAHEDF010000302.1 GCA_024641365.1 Planctomycetota bacterium
TGCCTGTGGACTGCGTGTTGGTTGGATGTCATTCGCTGGTGAAAAACGCCATGCGCAAGATTATTTCTTAGCATTAGATTTAATGGCGAGTTTACGTTTATGTGCTAATGTCCCAGGACAATACGCCGTACAAACCGCACTTGGTCGTTATCAATCAATTATCGATTTAGTAAAACCAGGTGGGCGCCTTTATCAAACGCGTCAGGCGGTAATTGAAGGTATTAAAAAGAGTCCTTATTTAGAAGTAATAGCACCACAAGGTGCTATGTATGCATTTGTTAAAGCAAATGTACCAAATTTCGACGATCAGAAATTCGCTCTAGCCTTGCTCGAAAATCAACATGTCTTAGTTGCTCCAGGCTCAAGCTTTAACGTGCCCTATAAAAATCATTTCCGCATTACGTTATTACCTGATGAAGCTACCATGGCAGAAGTATTAGGCCGAATAGATACGCTATTAGGTAAGTCGGGAAATCATTAAGGAAAATTGAGCTGTGCGATAACCGCATACAATAATGGTGTACGATCACTCAGCTTTATGATATTTAGACGTCACTAACCATTCGACAAAGCGCTCAGGCCACTCTTTAGCGGCGCTTTTATCATCTGGACGTACACCAAATCCATGTCCGACATGCGCGTACATAATTAATTCTGCAGGAACACCCGCGCGTTTAAAACGTAAAAATACTTCAGCTAGCCCTTCGCTGATATCTTGTCGATCTAACCAACCAGCGCATAAAAAAGCAGGGGGTGCATCTTTATCTGGAATAATATCTGCTGAGCGTCCAGGATAAATAAGCGCCTGATAAGCAGGTCGTGCATTCAGACGATCAATAGGATCAGTTGCGTCTTCAGCGCCTTTCCCAGGCTTCATGCTAATTTGCGCGACTAATTCCCCACCAGCGGAAAAACCAATCGCGCCTAACGTGTCCGGATTAATTTTCCATTCTTGTGCACGAGAACGAATAAGTCGCATGGCCCGTTGTGTATCGGGGACGGCATGGTCCATAATGGTATACGTAGAGCCTTCTTCCCGGGCCAAACGATGTTTGAGCATGAATACCGTTATGCCGTGTTGATTTAATCGGTCGGCAACATTTTTCCCTTCATGACCAACACATAATATACGATGTCCGCCACCAGGAATTACTAAAATAGCTGTTTGGGTACGCTTCTCAGCAGGCGGCTGATAAATGGTAATAGATGGTTTGTGTATACTACAAATATTTCCCTTTACGATTTTTTCCGGATCATTTTTCCCTTCTGAACCAGGCGCACCTTGCGGCCATAAGAGAATTTCCTCGGCACTGATGACTAATACATCAAATTGAAGCGCCATTAAACCTATAATGAAAAAGGATATTAAAGATGTACGCATGTTCAGCTCCATGAAGAATAGTCACACGTATTTTATACGTTGAAAGAGCAGTTAGCGTTTACAAACACTCGTAGCTGAAAGTTCCCAAATAGGTGTCATGACCACGCTACTTTGTCTTTTCAGAGCTTACATCCCCAGGAATAACAGGTTTTCCTTCCCACAATAAGATGTCATCTTCTAAGGTAATAACGCGATGGCGACTCTCAGGGACGGGAGCGAGATCTACTTTAGGCAAAAAGGGAATCAATTCAGCAATGACAGACTGCTGCGCAGGATCATTCACCAAGTTATGCCATTCATTTGGATCTTTTTGCATGTCATAAAGTTCGCGGGTACCATCACGGTATTGAATAAAGCGCCAACGAGTTGTGCGAATGGCATGATTACCTTGATTATGCGAGGTAATTGCAGGCCAGCTACGTTTTGTTGCCGGATCAGTAATTTGCGGTAGTAAACTGTGGCCTTCTAAGCCATCAACCGCAGGCAATTGACACAAATCAATGAGCGTCGGAAACATATCAAGTAATTCAGCAGGCTCCTTGCAGACTCCAGGCTTAATCATCGGCCCAGCAAAAATCAGCGGAACACGCGTCGAACGCTCCCATAAAGTATTTTTTCCCGATAGCCCTTTTTCACCTAAGTGAAATCCGTGATCAGACCACAACACAATTATGGTATTTTTTCCGCGCGGACTTGCATCCACAGCATCAAGTAGTCGTCCTATTTGACTGTCCATATATGCAGTGCTTGCTAAGTAGGCCCGCACAAAAGGACGCCATTGCTTAGCTTTTACTAACCACGACAAGCGCGGCTCTGGTAAATCCCAATTCAGCAACCAAGCAATAAAAGGCACATCATCACGATCATCGGTCAACATCGGTGGCAGCTCTACATCTTCGGGTATTTTTTCGAACCAATGTGGTGGGGCAAAACACGGTACATGTGGGAAACGAAATCCAGCAGCGATGAAAAAAGGTTTATCAGCAGGAGCAGCATTCATCTGTGCAATGGCGGCATCAACTATTTCATAATCACAGGTCTGGTCATCGCGTTCGGGAAATGGACCCCAGTCCATTAATGGATGACCGGACGGCGTAACGACAAATGGTTTCTTTGGACGAGGGGGTCCTTTACGCGGGCCAACCACATCAAATTCGATTTCTAAATGATTACCATTGGTGTCGTGATGAATTTTTCCATTCGTTGTCGTATGGTAGCCATGATTGTGAAAATGTTGCGGTAAAGAAGTGACATCCTTTAATGCATCAACTTTTCTAAAATGTGGCGCCAATCCATAAATGCCGGTCGAAGTGGGACGACGACCAGTTAATAAACTGGAACGCGACGGATTACATAAAGGCGACTGACAATGCGCATTAGCAAATAAAACACCGCGTTGAGCAATGCGGTCTATGCTCGGGGTGTAGGCTTGTGGGTGTCCCTTCAAACAACCGACCCAATCATTAAGATCATCAATAGCGATAAATAAAACATTCGGTCGTTCTTGCGCCGGACTATTCGTTATGGAGCCAACAAAAATGGCGGCGAAAATACTGAGTAAACAACCATAGCGAAACAACGACATAAACACCTCGCTTGCAGCCTTATCTGATAATGCACTTCAGCAATGAAGGACTCTGCGACAGATAGCACAATGTAACGGACAATGATATCAATTTTATGCTAATACCACCAACACATGAGTATGCTGTATGCGAAAAGCGCTGCTGTGCACTCATCCAGCCAAACTAAACAGACGCCATATGCCCAATGCCACAATGACAACTGCAGCGGCGCCTGCTAGGATTCCGCATATGCCAATAATCGTCCACAGCATCCATCCACCAACCGTTGGGAACACCCACAGCAATGATCGGCTTTTCTGTAAATGCCAGGTTGGATAATCGCGTAGCCAATTTGCGATTGGCATTATGAACCAACAAACGACGGCGAAAGAAATACCGGCAATCACAACCGCGACTGCCGTTGTTTTTGATTCCTCACTAATGGTTTTGAAGGTGACATTGCCTGCGCGATATTGCCAATATAAATATATTGAACAGGCAACTGGCATAATGTTGAGCAATAACAACATTTTAAAGTGATATAAAATATGAAAGCGCAAGCGCGGGGGAGATCCACCCGTATTCGGTTTGGTCGAACGAGTCGCGTTGCGATCTTCCATAGACAGATAATTACAGGAAAAACCCTGAAGGCAATCAATGGAATGCAAATATTTGCCGCGCTAACGCACCACTTTCGGTTTGTAAACGACTCTATAGGGTGTCGCATTCGACGCGCACTGTGTTAGGAGTCTCCCCATGCCCATTCACAAAAAACCAGCTTGGAAGCAGTTACAAAGTCATGTTGCAGAAATAAAAAAAACGCACCTACGTTCACTAATGACTGACCACAAACGGTGCGCGCAAATGGTAGCAGAACATGATGGGATTATTTTAGATTACAGTCGGCAAAATGCCACGCCAAAAACGGTAAAATTATTAACTGCATTGGCGAAACAAGCGGGTGTGGAAAAAAATATTAAAGCAATGGCGAGCGGTAAAAAAATTAACACCACAGAAAACCGTGCTGTTTTACATATCGCCCTACGAGCGGACAAACGCCAGCGTATAATGCTCGATGGTGAAAACGTAGTTGCAGATGTACATAATGTTTTAAATAAAATTAAAACATTTAGTGATCAGGTGCGATCAGGAAAATGGAAAGGAGCAACGGGTAAGAAGTTAACTGATGTCGTAGCGATAGGAATCGGAGGTAGTTATTTAGGTCCTGAGTTTGTTTATGAAGCATTACGCACTGACCCAACTGCAACTAAAGCTGCAAAAGGACGGCGCCTGCGATTTTTGGCAAATGTAGATCCAATTGATGTGCAACGAGCATTAGGTGAATTAAATCCAGCAACCACATTAGTCGTCGTAATTAGCAAAACATTTACCACAGCCGAAACGATGCTGAATGCAAAAACGGTACGTGCTTGGTTAGTCAAAAAATTAGGTAGTGCGGCGGTCGCTAAACACATGGTAGCGGTAAGCACTAACTTAAAGGATGTCGCGGCGTTTGGTATTGATCCGAAAAATACCTTTGGTTTTTGGGATTGGGTTGGTGGCCGTTATAGCGTTTGTAGCGCTGTCGGCGTTGTGCCGCTCGCTTTGCAATATGGATTTGCGCAGGTTGAACAATTTTTAGCAGGTGCACGTAGTATTGACCAACATTTTATAAAAGCGCCACTCACAAAAAATTTACCCGTATTAATGGGACTATTTGGCATTTGGAATGCGACGTTCCAAGGTCACGCAACGCGTGCGCTATTACCATATTGCCAAGCGTTGTTAAAATTAGCGCCTCATATTCAACAAGTCGATATGGAATCGAATGGGAAACGCGTGGCTTTAGATGGATCAATTTTGCCATTTGAAGCAGGTGAAATAAATTTTGGTGAGCCTGGCACCAATGGTCAGCATTCTTTCTACCAATTAGTGCATCAAGGTCGCGTTGTTCCAGCGGATTTCATTGGCTTTAAAAATAGCCAACAACCCAAAGCGGTTAAAGGCGAAGTCGTCAGCAACCATGACGAGCTCATGGCAAATTTCTTTGCGCAACCGGATGCGTTAGCGTGTGGAAAAACAGCAGAGCAATGTCGCGAGGAAGGTGTTCCTGCCCACCTAATTCCCCATAAAGTATTCCCTGGTAATCGCCCATCGAACGTGGTGATGCTTGAGACTT
Organism: Planctomycetota bacterium; assembly: GCA_024641365.1. The sequence goes on from JAHEDF010000302.1 coordinate 5,126, forward strand.
TGAATGCCTATGCCACAGGACAAATATTAGCTCTTTATGAACATCGCACGGCGGTCCAAGGATTTATTTGGGGTATTAATAGCTTTGATCAATGGGGCGTTGAATTAGGTAAAGTGTTAGCAAAACAAGTGCGGAATCAACTTGCCGCAAGTCGCAGCAACAAAGCCGCTGTTCGTGGATTTAATCCGGCGACGACTGCGATGCTGAAAAGGTATGTATCAAAATAATTGAATTTTAATAATCGGCATGTAATTTTATTATATGGTAGACTCAATGCTATTCGGCTAAGAAACACGTA
>JAHEDF010000303.1 GCA_024641365.1 Planctomycetota bacterium
GCTCAAAACCCGACAGCGTGCGCGCCGCGGGTGAAAAAGCCGTTGCTGAGCTAGGCTGGAAAGGTCCATGGCATACCGACGCTGACCACATTCGCTTAGAAAATGTTGATGGCTTCATGGCCAGCTGCGATTTTTTTACCATCGACGTTGCTGAATCTATTGGCAAAGCCGCACCTGCTGAACAAGTCGCCGCGTTTATTACGAAGCATCCAGAATTAATTGGCACCTTACAAATTCCAGGCATCGAAAAACCAATTACCCTTAGCAAAGCCGATGTCGAAGGCGTTGCCAATAAATATTTAGGCGCAGCCCAAGAAGCGGCGCGCATCTATCGCCATATCGTCGATAAAAAAGGCGAAGACACTATTGTCGCCGAAGTATCGATGGATGAAACTGATTTTCCGCAAACGCCACCTGAATTACTCATTATTCTTGCTGCATTGGCCGATGAAAAAGTAAAAGCACAAACAATCGCGCCAAAATTTACTGGGCGTTTTAATAAAGGCGTCGATTATGTTGGTGACCTCAAACAATTTGAACAAGAATTTAATGATGATTTGGCCGTTATCGCGCATGCAGTTAAAACCTATGGGCTGCCTGAAACATTAAAATTAAGTTTACACAGCGGTAGCGATAAATTTAGTCTCTACCCAATTATTCGCAAAGCGTGCGCCCGAACAGGTGCTGGCATTCATATTAAAACAGCTGGTACAAATTGGCTAGAAGAATGCATCGGACTTGCTGAAGCGGGTGGCGAGGCATTGGCCTTAGTGAAATCATTTTATGCTGACGCATTGCAGAAAATTGATGACTTCTGTGCCCCCTATGCCACGGTCATCGATATTAAAAAGAACGAATTACCAAGCGCTGATGAAGTAAATAACTGGGATGGGCAACGCTTAGCGAATGCCATTCGTCATAAACCTGGTCACCCAGAATATAATGCGAATTTACGTCAACTCTTGCACGTCTCATTTAAATTGGCAGCCAAAGCAGGTACGACGTATACCGACTTATTGAAAAAGCATGAAGCGATAGTAACTAAAAACGTGGTTGAAAATTTAATGGAACGTCATTTTAAACCATTGTTTATTGGCTAGATCGTATGCCTAAAAAAGCCACGAAAAAACAATTACCTTCGAAGGCACAGGAAGAACGACCAATTGTCGTTTGCCACACCCCTCGTTTGATGGTTTGTCGGGGTGGCATTCTCCTTAACCCGTATTCTAAAAATAAAAATTTGGAGCGTCCTTCATGAAATCAGCAATTACAATTTCATTAGTACCGGAGGCACGCGGTGGCCCCTTTGTTTTCTGGGATGATTTAGAGGCTGGCTTCGCGGCAGCGGCTAAACATGGATTTGATGCGGTCGAATTATTTTTACCCGGTCCCGAAGCCGTTGATAAAGATAAAATAAGTTCCTTATTAGCCCAGTATAAATTACAATTAGCTGCTTTAGGAACTGGCGCTGGATGGGTAAAACATCGTTTGCGCATCACTGATCCAGATGCCGGAATCCGCGCTAAAGCCACCGATTATATTAAGCAATTTATTTCTGCTGCTGCACAATTTAATGCGCCGGCCATTATTGGCTCCATGCAAGGTCGTTGGGGAGAAAATGGCACCACCCGTGAACAAGCACTTGCGTGGCTGGCAGAAACGTTGACGGCGCTCGGGCACCATGCGCAGCAAGCTGGACAGAATGTTTTATACGAACCTTTAAATAGATATGAAACTAATTTATTTAATCGTTCCGGCGATGCCGCTGAATTTTTAGACCAGCACAAGATTACCGGCGTTACTTTATTATGCGATTTGTTTCACATGAATATCGAAGAGGTCGATATCGCAACTACGCTGCGACACGTTAAGAAATACCTCGGACATGTTCATTTTGCCGACTCGAATCGACGCGCAATTGGATTGGGCCACACAGAAATGGCATCCATAGCACAAGCATTAAAAGATGTCGGCTATAAGGGCTATGCCTCTGCTGAAATATTTCCGCTACCAGATGCAGAAACTGCAGCACGTGAAACGATGAATGCTTATAGAAAATTATTTGGCGCCACTGGTGCCACGGGAGCTGCGTAAAACGTATGCTTAAAAATCATCTTATTCATCCAGAAATTTCTGCCATATTAGCACGAGCTGGCCATCATGCGAAAGTATTAATTGCTGACGGTAATTATCCATGCTCATCCAAAAAGGGCCCAAACGCCACGGTTATCAGCATGAATATAATGCCTGGCTGCATTACGGTTGCTCAAGCGTTAGAAGCCGTGCTTAGTGCCGTTGCCGTCGATTTTATAAATACCATGGGCATTCCAGAAGATGATAGCTACGCGCAAGCTGGCGAACCACCGGTGTGGAATACTTTTCGCGATGTGGTTAAACGTAGTGGTAGCACGGTGACTATAGAGCCAATTTTAAAATGGGATTTTTATAAGCACGTCGAATCGCCAGATCACGTACTCACCATTCAAACAGGTGATCAAGCATTATGGGCAAATGTTTTGCTGACGCTTGGTTGCCGTACCTAAAGCGTCCGGAAGTCCGGAAGTCCGGAAGTCCGGAAGTCCGGAAGTCATTTGCGATTAATATCGAATTTAATTGTCAACGAAAATGCATTATAAAGGACATACATGAACTCCAACCAATCCTCATCCACAAGACTTCCGGACCACCGGACTTCCGGACTTCCGGACACAAATAAAGGACTTCCGGACGCAAGAATTCTACCACGGCGTAAATTAGGGGACACTGAATTAGAATTACCCATTTTAAGCTTTGGTGCCTCATCGTTAGGTCAAGAATTTCGTTCGGTTAAATTAGAAGAGGCGATGAAGAGCGTTCAGGTTGCTCTTGAGAACGGTCTCAATTTTATTGACACATCACCATTTTATGGTCGCGGCATGAGCGAAGTGTTACTTGGCATCGCGTTGCGTGATGTGCCACGAGACAGTTATACCCTGTGCAGTAAATTAGGCCGCTATGATTTAACACATTTTGATTTTAGCGCCAAACGCGTCGCAGAAAGTGTCGATGTCAGTCTCCATCGTTTAGGCACTGATCATCTCGATATTATTTTATGCCACGACATTGAATTTGTACCGATGCAACAAATCGTCGATGAAACCATTCCTGCTTTACAAAAAATTAAACAGGCTGGTAAGGTTCGCTACATCGGTATCAGTGGGTACCCGATGAAAGTTTTCAAATTTATTGCGGATCAAATCAGCATCGACTGCGTTTTAAGCTACAATCAATACACATTACAAAATACCCGCTTTGCCGATGAGATCGTTCCCTATCTGAAAGCAAAGGGCATTGGCATTATGAATGCCGGGCCTTTTAGTGCCCGATTACTGACCAATGCTCCATTGCCGCCCTGGCTCAAAGAACCAGAAAACGTCAAAGAAGCAGCACGCAAAGCCGCAGCACACTGTGAATCAAAAGGTGTCGACATCGCTAAATTGGCCTTGCAATTTAGCATCGCAAATCCTGATATCACGACCACTGTCGCAGGCAGTGCGAATCCAAACAACATTCGCAACTGGGCGACCTGGGCCGCTGAGCCCATTGATCGCCAATTACTAAGTGAGGTCTTAGAAATTTTCGCTCCGGTAAAGAATTTAGGCCACAAAGAAGGTTTGCCGGAAAACAATTAAGTCCGCCATTTAGGAATTACGCTACTTATCATTCTTAGGAACATTCACATGAAAGCTATTCAACTTACCAAACCGCAACAATTTGATCGGGTCGATATTGCTGAACCCAAAAACCCAGGGCCTGGTGAAGCCATGCTTAAAGTACATCGCGTCGCCATCTGCGGATCTGACTTTGGTGGCTATTTAGGCAAAATGCCATTTTATAGTTACCCACGCATTCCTGGTCACGAATTAGGCGTAGAAGTTGTCGCCGTTGGTCCTGGTGTTACCAATGTAAAAGTTGGCGATAAATGTTCAGTCCAACCCTATATTAGCTGTTATAAATGTTATTCCTGCAAACGTGGCTTTACCAATTGCTGTGAAAATAATTTAACCCTTGGTGTTATGTGTGATGGCGGATTAACTGAACGTATTATTTTACCGGCTGAAAAATTACATCCTTCCAGCACATTAACTTTCGATCAATTAGCATTAGTTGAAACCCTTGCTATTGGCTGTCATGCCGTTGATCGCGGCGAAACAAATTCCACAGAAACTGTTTTGGTTATCGGTGCTGGTCCAATTGGTTTAAGCGCCATGGTCTTTGCAAAATTGGCTGGCGCCAAAACCATTGCGATGGACATCAATCAAGGTCGATTGGATTTCGTCAAAGCCAAAATGGGCGTTGATCACACTATCTTAGCTGGCGATGGCAAAGAACGCGACGCATTATCCGCATTAACCGATGGCCGCTTAGCTGATGTCGTAATTGATGCCACCGGCAGTCATAAATCGATGGCCGCAGCGCTTGATTTATGTGCCTTTAAAGGTCGTTTAATATTTGTCGGTATTGCCCACGCTCCTATCGAAATTATCCACGCACCAGCATTACATCGCCGAGAATTGGATATTCGCGCCAGTCGTAATGCGCTACCAAAAGACTTTGATCGCATTATTAAATTGATTGAAGAAGGCAAAATTGACACGCGCCCATGGATCACCCATCAAGTGACCTTCGATAATCTCATTGGCGAATTTGAAAAATTATCGAAACCAGAAACCGGTGTCATCAAAGCTGTGGTATCCGTTTAAAAACAAGACAGATTTACCGCATCGTAACCGCAGTATGCAGAAATACTGCGGTTACATTTTTTCATAATTCTGTTACTAGTAATGTTTCGGGATCACAGTCATGAAATCACTTCGGATCGATGCGCATAATCATTTTTGGAAATATTCTGCTGAAGAATATCCCTGGATGGAAGCCGGTTGGCCAATTCGCAAAGATTGTTTGCCCGATGATTTAGCGCCACTGCTCGACAGCTGCCAATTAGATGGTTCTATTGCTGTACAAGTGAATCCGGCCGCGCATGAAAATGCCTTTATGTTGGGACTCGCAGATAAATATCCACGCGTATTAGGCATCGTCGGTTGGGTCGATTTATGCAAAGGTGAAGTTGATAAAGAACTGGAGACATTCGCCAACCATAAAAAAGCTGTTGGTATTCGTCATACGGTACAACTTGAAGCTGATGACAATTTCATGTTGCGTAACGATTTTCAACGCGGCGTTGGGATGATGGCTCGCCACCATTTAGTGTATGATTTTTTAGTATTAGAAAAACAATTGCCCGCAACAGTGGCGCTGGCCGAAAAATTTACTGACCAAGCGTTTGTAATTAATCATTTAGCCAAACCGCTTATTAAAGATAAAAAATTGAGCCCGTGGCGTGAACATATGCTGCGTTTAGCAGCGATGC
>JAHEDF010000304.1 GCA_024641365.1 Planctomycetota bacterium
GAAGATGACGATGAAGACGATGAAGACGATGACGATGAAGATGAAGACGACGATGAAAAAGGCAAAAAAAAGAAATAAGCTAAAAACGGGACTGGTACATGCGGCTCCTCATCATTGAGGATTATGCACCTATTCGTTCGGCAGTTGTGACAGCAACTGCCGAACGTGGTATGGCTGTTGATGCAACAGGTGATGGTGAGGAGGGTTGGTGGTACCTTGCCAATAATCGTTATGATGCGGTCGTATTGGATTTAATGGTTCCCGGTTTAAGTGGCTTAGAAATATTGCAGCGGTTGCGAGGAAAAGGTGATCGCACGCCTGTCATTATTGTGACTGCTCGGGATACAATCGATGAACGTATTGCTGGATTAGATGCCGGTGCAGACGATTATTTAATAAAACCATTTGCCATTGATGAATTATTAGCGCGCGTGCGTTCATTAGTCCGTCGCGGGCACGGGCAGGCCAATGGTGAATTAGCGTATGCCCACATCGTATTAAATGCTGCTGCGCGTACGGTACACCGTGAAGGCGTGCCAATTGAACTAACGCCACGAGAATTTTCTTTATTAGAATATTTATTACACAATCCTGGAAAAGTTATAAGCCGCGAGGAATTAATAGAACATGTTTATAGTTTTGCTGATGATGTGACGCCAAATGCAGTAGAAGTTTTTGTCAGTAGTTTACGGCGTAAATTAGAACGTGGTGGTCGAACGCGCTTAGTGCATACCAAACGCGGCTTTGGTTATATTTTAAGTCAGGAAGCTGTGTAATTATGAACTCGTTACGCGGTCGTGCGGCATTGGTTGCCGCAACAGTATGTATGTTAGTAATGGCTATTAGCGACTTTTCTGCGTGGTGGTGGATGCGCGATAGATGGTTGACCACATTTGACCAAGCTATGCAGGAACGTGCGCGTACTTTGGCTTTGCAGTCAGATACGGATGACGATGACCATGTTACCTTAGGTGCAAATGATCATGCGGGGCGACCAAATGAGGAGTTTGCCATATGGAATGAAAACGGTTCTTTATTACATGCGAGTGAAAATAGAGCGATAATTAACAAGACGGAAAAATTACCGGCGACTACGACATTGAAAATAATAGAACATGATAAATATAGAATATTGTCGACGCATATTCCATTAGAAAAGCATGAAGAAAGAGAGCATGAGGAACGACGTAAGAAGACTGAGCGGAATGGCGATGAAGAAGACGACGAGAGCGAAAGTGAATTAAGCGCAGAAAAGAAACGCGACAAAAAGCATCAGCCCAAAATAGTTTTGGTGACCTTAGCCTGGGATGCGAGCGAATTAAATGACTCACTTACCGCGTTAGGCATTGTCTTAAAAATAAGTTTAATTTTATCAGGTTTCGTTGGCGCAGCGGCATTGTGGATTGCCATGCGAACGGCTTTAAAACCAGTCGTACAATTAACCAGGCGAATAGAAGCGCTTGCTCCGGATAAGGTGTTAACGCCGTTGACAACAACGGATTTGCCCAAGGAAATTCGTCCGGTGGCCGAGCGATTTGATGCATTGTTGGTACGCGTGCATGCGGCGATGGAGCGGGAGCGTTCGTTTAGTGGTGCAGTGGCGCATGAATTACGAACACCCATAGCCGGATTGCGGGCGCAATTAGAACAAAAGCTTTTTTCCGCAGACGAGCAAAAAACCTGTCATGACATTACTTTGCATGTGCAAGCAATTATTGAAAAATTATTAATGCTGACACGATTACAAAGTGGCCAAATGAAAATCGCTAACGACCCCGTAGATTTTTCTGGGTTAATCGAAGTGGCTTGGGAATCACATAAAGATGCTGTGCAACAACGACAGCTCCAAGCAACAATAGAAATAATAGATACGGATTCGGTGAAAAGCGACCGCGATTTATTACGTCGGATTGTTGATAATATAATCGCAAATGCGATTGCGCACTCCGATCAGGGTGGAACAATAATCCTGCGCATTGAACGAGAAGAAAAGTCGTTGTGTTTTACCTGCCGTAATAGCGGCTGTCATTTACCAGCTGGGGATGCGTCTTATACTACCGCGCGATTTTGGAGCGGTGATGCAGCGCGTCGCATTGATTCTTCACATCATTGCGGCCTCGGGTTAGCTCTTTGCGCAGAAATAGCCCAGGCTTTGCATATTTCTTTTTCGGTATCGGTTACCGCTGATAAGTGGTTTGTGGCGCAGGTTCGTGTGCCTTGCTAATACACCATGAATAAGTCCAGGCTTTCTGAGCTCTAAAGGCAGAAAAGCCCGTTGGTACCTCCGCGACAATCCCTTGAATAAGAGGGGCTTCTTGCCACGCTGCGCACCCAACCGTGCACGGCACGCTAAGGAGTACCTATGAGCAATCCCGTCTTATCAGAAAATCAATGGGGCGAACTTACCGAGCGCGAAGGTTATCAAACCGGCGCAAATGTGATGACTATAAATGGTACCATCATGAAGACAGCATTATTGCTGATCTTGTGCTTATTTAGCATGGGTTTCATGTTTGATCGTTTTTGGAATGGTGGCGCACCGGTTCGTGAAGAAGTGATGCCATGGATGATCGGTGGCATGATCGTCGGATTAGTTTTGGCTTTAATAACGATGTTCGCGAAACGTGCTGCGATGTTTACTGGCGTTGGGTACGCGCTTGCTCAGGGATTATTTATCGGCGGCTTTACCATGTTCATGGAAGCCCAGTACCCAGGCCTGCCATTGTTAGCGGCAGCATTTACCGTTGCCACGTTATTAGGCATGCTGTTCCTGTATCGAGTTGGTATTATTAAAGGTTCATCTGGATTGGTAAAAGGCGTTATGGCAGCTACCGCTGGATTAATGCTTGGTATTGGTCTGTTATTTTTATTAAGTATTTTTGGTATTGGAAACGGCGTCATCGGTGCATTATATGGCAATGGTCCAATCGGAATTGGCTTTAGTATTTTATGTATTGGTTTAGCCGCCTTTAACTTAGTGGTCGACTTTTACGTCATCGAAGAAGGTGCGCGCAATCGTTTACCTAAATACATGGAATGGTTAGCAGCCTTTGGGCTGATGGTGACCTTAATTTGGCTCTACATCGAAATATTACGCTTGCTGGCGAAATTGCGTGGTCGCGACTAACGAATTAGTTAGGCCCGATTACTAATTTATTACTGTTCATTTCGTAAGACCTCCAGCGACACTGGAGGTCTTATTGTTTAATGAAGTTTTTATGAAGAGTCAGTCACATGTGATACGAGTCATCACTCAGGTAAAACGACATGGTCGGCTACAAAAGCATCATGACGTTGCGCAAACGTATCAAGGTAATGTAAATTGGGCGACTTTCGACATAACTCAATCAGCCAATTGGTGCATAGGCCATTATATCTCGCCTTATGTGAATAACTATGCGGCTTGGCGGCAAGCAACGACTTGGCGTTTGTAAAAAGGGAACAATGCTAGCGCACCACTTCCATGGATTAGGGATATGACGCGGCGGCTTCAAAATTGTCGAGACGGAAACGGTATAATAAACCCCGTTCAATTTTTGGTGGTGCGTTAATTATGCGTGATGCTCCGCGTTCAACAAAACCATGGTACCGCCGACTAGGGCGTTTTATTGTCACTATGTGGCGTCGCATGCTTAGCCAGCCGGGTGCACCTGAACGGGTCGCGCTTGGTGCTGCGATTGGTTTTTTTATTGGCTGGTTACCAATTATGGGTGTGCAAATGGTTGTGTGCTTAGCAATTTGTAGCGTGGTGCGCGCCAATTTCTTAGCAACAATTCCCGGCGTCTGGTTAAGTAATCCCGTCACCGTGTTGCCGATGTATTATTTTATTAATCAAATAGGTGCATGGATTGCTGGACAGGCAATAAGTTGGAATCGCATGGAACATGTATTTGAAAAGGCCACCAATTTGGGTGTGTGGGATGGCTCTATATATTTATTTACGGAAATGGGGCATGTGACCTTAGCGATGTTTATCGGCGGTGCGATTGTCGGACTTATTAACGCCATTATTGTCTATCCAATTGTCCTGCGCTTAGTGCGACGCTACCAACGCCATCGTGATGAGCGCCGCGCCCACTGGAATGCGATGTTAGCCAGCGTCGATAAAATGTCGGATTAGGCAACTTTTGCAGAGGGGCCTCTCTACTGAGTTGGGCTAGCTTATACCTGAAAATGGAAAATCATTCCCTTCCAGAACGGACGCCATATCCTGACATCATTCTTTCAGGAGGTAGACGCCATGAATATCTATCATCTTTATGAAACGAGATTAGAAGAAAATCTCGACATGTACCCTGCCACCACTAGCGATAAATCGAGTCGCCATCACGATGAGCTTGATTATCTGCGCCAACGTATTGATAAAATGGTCTTAGTTAATTGCGCCATGTGGGAGCTGCTCAAAGAAAAAACCGGCCTCACTGACATTGAATTAAAGTCAAAAGTCTTAGAAGTTGATGCGAGGGACGGAAATGTTGATGGTAAAGTTGGAGCAACTACTAGGTATTGCAAAAATTGTGGAAAAACGATGCACCCCAAACACGCGCATTGTTTATATTGCGGACGCGACAGCGCACCGCCGACCGTTCATGAAGGCATTTAGGCATTTTAATGTCGCTGATGTAGTCTTTCATATGCGGTTCTTGATGTTGAGTTTCGTTTATTAGATAAAACAGTGTTTGAATAAAGCACTCGTATAGACACTTTACGAGCACACTCAGCAGCAAAACAGCACGTAGCCGCTCGAAATGTTATTAAAACAACGTATGAGAGCGACCAGGGTAACTACCTACCTGAAAGGACAATCAGATGATTAAATTTTTATCGTATCTATTCGCTTTTTCTCTTTGCTTCGCTTCCATACAGGCAGAAGAGTGGCAACCAGATGACGGGTTTAAAAGTCTATTTAATGGCACGGATTTAACCGGCTGGTGCTTTCGCGCTAAAGTAGAGCGAAAATCGCCAACGGTTGGAGCCGTTGAAGAAAAATTTGACGGCAAAACAGCGTCGAGTGATAATGGTCGCTATTCGGCTAAAGATGGAATTTTAACCGTAAATTTTCCGAAAGATGCAGAACGCTTAATAGCGCAAATATATACGGTCGAGGAATTTCCAACAAACTTTACCTTAAAATTAGAATTTCGTGCCAGTGAAAATGCCGATAGTGGTATTTTTATTCGCCGTCCACAATTACAATGTCGCGACTATCTGATAGCTGGGCCCTATAAAGAATTAAAGAAGTACAAACCACAAGACTGGAATGAAATTATTGTCGTTGCCAAAGATGGCGTTGCCCATTGCACCTGTAATGGTGAAGTGCTCGAAGCGGAGTTTAAATTGCCGGCAACGGGCCCGATTGGTTTAGAGGGTGATCGTGGGCA
>JAHEDF010000305.1 GCA_024641365.1 Planctomycetota bacterium
CCTATCGCATCCCTAATCTGGGCGTTGATACTATCTCATTAGTTTATAGAAGATGCGCTCATTCAACCCGCTTAGTGGATTAAACCACAACATTTCCGCACTCATCTTAATTTAAAAACAAAATTATGATGAGTCGCCTTACTCCACCCCGCGTACCGCCAGGGCAAAGCGCTGAGTAAGATTAGATCCTATGCATTCACAGACAGCACCCATCTCACATCAAGCAGCGCTCCAAAAGTTTATTCAACAAATAGAGGAGCAGTCTCGTGACTTTTTAGGCTTCCAAACCAGCCAAGCGGGTGCGGCATCAACAGATGAATTAGCTCCCCTACTCCAATGTAATTTATTAAATATTGGCGATGCATTCACCAATGGGCATTTTCGTGTAAATGCAAAAGGTCCAGAACGTGATGTTTTAGATTTTTACGCGCGACATTGGCATGCACCTGTACCAGAACAACCAAACACAGCCGATTCCTATTGGGGCTATGTTACCACCATGGGTTCGAGCGAGGGAAATTTTTTCGGTTTATGGAATGGGCGTGATTATTTAAAAGGCCGCGCATCCGTTTTTGAAACTTCACCAATTAATACCTTGCCACCTTTAGAAAAGGAACCGGTTTTATTTACCAGTCACGATGTACATTATTCAGTTGCGAAAGCAGCACATGTACTTGGACTAGCTTTACCATCACACGTTGCCCTGACTGATGCTGAGGGCAATAACGCTCCTGAATTTATTGATGCAGATGAAACCGGCGCGATTAATTGTGACAGTGTTGTAAAATGGGCGACGTTAGCACATGAACGAGGACACCCATTACTATTTGCGCTTACTGTTGGCACGACCTTTCGCGGTGGAGCTGATTCCATAACTACCATTATTGAGCGACTACCCCAGGTTTTTTCCGATCACAGCAAACGGCATGCGTGGATTCATATTGATGGCGCTATTAGCGCTAATTCGTTGCCATGGTTGGAACAAGCAGTCCAACGCGGTGATTGGTCTTCGCCACTTGGTCAATTACCGCAATTTGATTTTCGTATTCCAGCAATTTCGTCAATTTGTTGTAGTCCGTATAAATGGATGGGTGCACCGTTTCCTTTTGGGGTTTATTTAACACGCGGCCATTTTCGCTTACAGCCCCCAACGCATCCGCGCTATATTGGCTGCGCAGATTCGACGCTATCCGGGTCACGAAGTGGATTAGCTTGTGTGTATGCCTGGAATTATATTCGTTCCCGCACGGCCGAGACCCACATGCGTGATATTATTGCACAGCAAAATCTTGTTGATTACGCCTATAAACAATTGCGCTCATTATCAGGAAACATTCGCTGCGATCATGGGCTATTTCGTGTATTGCCGGTTAATCCTGGATCACCGATCATTTGCTTTACCCAACCGCCCGATTTTATTGTCGAAAAATTTTCGTTAGCCTGTGAAGACGGCTTGGCGCACATTGTGGTATTAAATCATGTCGACCAAGCCTTAATTGATCTCCTAATCACCTCACTGAAAAAGTACGCTTTATGATGCGATTTTATGTAGTCCTTATCTGGTGCATCTGTTTTATGTCGTCAGCTTGGTCGGCGACCTCTCCCATCATTCAGGCTCCACCTGGAGATAAGCCGACTGAAATTCGAATAACATTAAATATTAATAAAATATTTAATGTTCAGCCGATTAATGAAAGTTATGAAGTTGATGCCTACCTCGCCTTAGAATGGAATGATCCGCGAGCTGCTGCGATCATTCCAACCGATGCAAAAAACCTTGTTTTAGAAGATGGTCATGTTGATGCGGAACGAGCAGAAACATGGCTGCCAACTCTCGAAATTATTAATGTCATTGGTACCAGACAGATAGCCAACAAACGACTCATCATAAGTGAAAACGGTAAGATTGTTTATAATGAACGCTTCACGGCTACATTAACGTCACCCATGAATTTCAGGAAATATCCGTTTGATAGCCAAACTTTTCAAGTGGTTATAGAGCCATTTTCATACGCGACTTCAAAATTAATTTTTTCACGACAGTCAAAGGTATTTCCAAGTGATAATGCAGCGTGGCCGATGTTAGAATGGAAAGTAACCGGACGGAAATGCCAAGTTTCAGAACAGCCCTATGAATATTTAGTCGGCAGTACTGCAGAGCGCCGTTTTGCAAACTTTGCGTTTTCAATTGATGTTGATCGCATACCTGATTACTTCGTTTTGCAAATATTTATGCCATTGGCGATTATCATGCTTTGTGTCTGGAGCATTTGGTTTGTGCGCGAAAGTGGCCTACAATTATCGCTCATATTCACGCTGATGTTGACCGTCTATGCGTTTAACTTCTTTGTGACCGGTTCTCTGCCCAAACTGCCGTATTCTACATTTCTAGGGAAAATGATTAGCATCTCTTTTATTGCCATATTCATACAAATGATTACGCACTTGGTGTTACATTATTATGAAATTAAAATATCCTATAAAAAAGGTTTACTGTTAGCCTGTCTTTTCTGTTTCTTGTTTATCGTTGTTAATAGCATTTCGTGGCTTTCCTCAGCGCACGCCATCAAACATGACGCTGTCCGAGATACACGAGTTAATATCCAAGATTGTTTATAAATTGGCTAACAGCCAACACATACCCTTGCCTATATTCATCGTTGATGAATTCTAGGCAAGAGTATCTGACTTTTTTTGTTACTCGTATTGCAGTTGTACGGTAGCCGTTGTGTTATCATCGGCGGTTACGCGTAACCAACGTGCCTGTAAGGCTACTGGAAAGGTTTCAGTCGTCGTTTTCCCCGCTTCAACTGCCACTGTTTTATACGGCACCCATAATCCCGCTCCGGTTAAATCTAATTCAATTTGAAACTGAGTCGTATGGTCACTGGTATGGGACAATGCGATCGAACGATTTTCATAACCGGCAAATAAATAGGGATCCGATGGTTTACCTTTAGTAACTGCGGTATTACTCCATGGACCACCAAGTCCGCGTGGTTTTCCTAAACTCCATAAGTCGTCGATTGCTCCGACCCAAACGGCCGCCTTACCATCTTCTGATCGAATAATGTGATCACCTGCCGCATTATCTAAAACGCCACTCATAACCAATAATCCACGGTAGCTCGCATAATCGTGCACACATAAATTATGCGATGCGATTGGTCGCAACCGTGCAAATCCGTCCGCGTTTTCGGCTGGCAATTCATAGAATGTTCCATGGCAGTTAAATAAGTCGCGCTCTGTTGTGACCTCACGGGCAATACGCACGAAACCTTTTGTAATCAAATTATCGTAGGTCGCATCTCCTTTTGGTAACCGCCACCGACGACCGCTGTCATCGGTAATTAAAACGGATGCGGCATCGACGGCGACCGCTTGTTTGGGAATAGACATTTTCTTGGCTATGTCATCATATTTATTAGCATTATCTTTTCGCGTTAATTGCATATGTTTATCAAGTTCGTAATAACCATTTTCACTGATTGTCGCTCCCTCATTGCGCGTTGCTGCTACTGCTAGTGAGCCATCAAATGAACCAAGTGATCGTAATAAACCTCCTGAAAAAGACGCGTCTTTTGTTGATGCAATCCCGTCAAAACGATTACCTGCATTACGCGCCCGATGTTCTCCATACGAAAAATGGACCGTTGCTTTTTTACAGGCTTGTTCTGCTCTGACTCGGACCCATTCCCCTTTTTCTTCACACACTTCCCACATTGATTGCTGGGCTGGAACTGTGATGGATTTTAATTCTTTCCATTGTCCTGTTCCCGCTTCATCAATTTCCACAATAAATGTCACTGGATGATCATCACCATTTACGACATGCATGGTGCGATAGGGCCAACCAGCAAATAAGAAGGGATCTGATGTGGTACCTGCTTCAATCGCATCTAATTGCCACACGCTGCCACTTGCCGTTGTGGGCCCCAGCTGATCCAGCTGCTGTGGTTTTAAAAACCATAAATTGGAATGTGATTTTTCAGGGCCAGCAATGCCCCCTTTTACTTTTCGTTTATTTAAAAATTCACTCGCCGCACTGTCGTCACAACCTAATACGATATTATCGCCCCAGCGACAGAAATCGCCGACAATTTTTAAATAACTTGAGCGTGGTCGAATACCGGCTGTGGCGTTGTGACGGAATGAACCAGGAAAGGTCCAAAACATACCATGCATAGTCATCATGTAGTCAGGCTTTTCTTCACTGCCAATATTTCGAATACGAGGCCATTCCGTATTCCAACCATGTGCACCATCGTAACTAAAACTCGCTTTTGGTAATCTATACGTTTGCCAATTGCCTTTATCTAAAGCGTACAGAATTAATGAACGATCATCCCAACCAACGCTCCATACGGGATCGTTATTGGGATCTGCATTTCCAGTAATTCCACCCGGACCAGTAACTTCAGTAAACTGATTGCGACGAACAATATTCCACTCGGCACCGTTCCATTCTGCCAACACGCCGCTGGTCGTTCTTGGGTCACGGCGTGCTGCGGCAGAGTGCTCACCATTATTCGCATACACCAAACGTCCCTGTCCACTATATAAACCTTTGCCATGATATCCTGGGAGTAAATCGCCGCCCTTATTCTTCGTTTCATTGGCGTCTTTATACAACATATTAACTGCTAAGGTTTTAACGTCTATTTCGTAAAATCCCTCTTCCATAGTTGCTATATAAATTTTATTCGCTGGATCAGTTAAATGGCGCGCCGCACCTGTTAGGCGTCCAGGCATGCTTGATGGCTTAATAACACGAACCTGTCGTTGATTATCAATGACATAGGGACCAATAAATAATTGTTGCGACTCACGATGAATAAAGCGATTAGCTGGCGTACCACCAACGCTTTCTGGACGAATCGTGAGCAATAAATTATTGTCAATTTCGTAGAGTTTATCATCCGAGCCTTTTGGTGCATGTGGTGCATAGGTGATCACCCATAAACGATCAGCCCACGGTACTACGGCTCCGGTTCCGCACTCGCCACTGCTGTTGAAGTACGCTAAGTGCGGGTAAATACCTGAAAAGGAACGAGGCTCTGTAACTGCAGCCGTTTCAAGCGCCCATAATGCACTCGTCGTCGAAAACAGCGCCGCTAGTGAAACCATCAATACTTTTAATTGCATAAGCTCTCCTAAACTGGTCTGTGTTACTGCTTCGCAATGTAACACAGACCAGTGAGATGTTGGTTCAACGCGGTGACGCTGGACTGGTCTATCTCTTGGTTAAGAAACCAGTTACGTGATGAGAATATACCATGACAGTAAGCAACCGCCAACCAAGCGATGAAGCCTTGATTGATCAATCTCGCCATGGAGATGTCGAGTCGTTTGGCCTGTTAGTCGATCGCCATCAGACCGTG
>JAHEDF010000306.1:0-2267 GCA_024641365.1 Planctomycetota bacterium
GAGCTGGAGTTGGGGACGCTGGCGCAGCAGGTTCTGAGGCAGGTGCTGGGGCAGCAGGATCAGGTGTTTGAGCTGGAGTCGCAGGCTCCGGTGTTGGTGCAGATCCTGGAGGCAACCCTAACGCGTCACCAATTGCCCCTGTAACTCCCCCAGGAGCTGCTGGCGGCGGATCTGCCGTTTTATCTTCAAATACTTTATCAACAGCTGGACGCAGCGCTTTGAAATTCGCATCACTAATGACATAGAAAAATTGCATAAAGCGCTTTTGCGCAGCCATTGCTTTTTCAGACCCTGCTTTTGCTGCCTCAGTTAAAATTTCTGCTGGTGTTTTTTCCTTTTTATTTGGATCAACAGGTGTTTCAGGATTTGTTTTTGGCGCAGCAGCTTTTGCTTTCGCTTCTTCGACCGCTTTTTTCGCATCGTCATCTAAGTTAGGATCGTACTGAACATAGACACTCATATAACGGTTATGAGTTTTTTGTTCATCTGTAGCGTCAACTTTTTTAGTTTGCGCTGCATCGCTACTAGGGTTTTGTTCGTCTTCTGCGCTAATTTCGCCAAATAATAAACTGTAACGCAAGCCATCTTTGGTAGTAAAATCAACTCGCCCTTCATTACCAAATAAGGCATATGATTTATTGCCAATATTTACTTTTAATGCATCTGGCCGTGATAATAAAGCTGGATTATCTGAGGGGAAAAATCCGGTTGCCTGTAACCATTGTAAACTAAATTTACGAACCCCGGTTAAGCTGAGACCCGTTGCCTGATTTAAAATGCCATCAACAGTTGATTTCATCACCTGTTTTTTGTCGGGTGTTTGTTCAGACATCCAAGCTGCATTAGCATCGGCTCGTGCAAAGCTGGTTTTGGAGCGCTCCTCAATCGACCCTTTTTGTTCATTCACTGAATAATCAGACACCGTTATTTGTCGTACATCCCCTGCTTCAAATTTTAATAAATCTGTTTCTACCCAATCAACAAATCGCGTCGTAATATCGGCTTCTACCTTGGCGGTATACACCGCTGCTTCATTGGCATCGCGAACAAAAAACATGCCATCACTATCGTTCACCGGTTTACCCACAATGACATCAATAAGAATGCCACCAGTTGCATCTTTTAAGACAATGCGCTTTCCACGGCCAAGTAATTTTTTGTCCTCATTGAGCGGATCAACAACTCCTAAATCTGCATATTGTTTACTATCTGAAGTCACCAAACGTCCGCGAACAATTCCACGGACATCACCAGCCGTTTTACCAACTCGCGTTCCGCCATCGGCTGGATAATTATAGTGACTCGGAATTATCCATGAGCCCCCTTCACGTTTCACTTCAAACACATGAGCGGTACTGGCACTATCATCCCAGGTAGCCACACGCAATGAAGCGACTTGATCCGGAGTAATTTCCTTACCATCACGAGCTAATAATTGCCCGGTCAGATCTGCTTCTTTAATTTGTGCTTTTGAGGCAGGAACCCACGCCGGAATGGCGGTGGCCAAAGCTAATACACCTAAAACGACAGGCAGTGCTTTCATGATTAACTCCTCTTACGCGATTCAGGAATATGAGAACGTTCATTGCGCAGGCGGAAGGAAGCAATTCCCAACACCAACACCAACATAACAAAACCAGGAATGCCAACGGCAAACCATTTTACCTTTAAGAGATGTCTCTGAATGGTTTGGTCTTGCATGATTTCTGCATCACGATTCGCAATATCTTTTTGCAGATTAATTTCTTCCATTGTTTTCTGTAATTCACGATTTGCGTCTCGTTCAATATTTGCTTTTAATTGTTCTTTTGCATTGGCATCCAATTCACCTTGCGCATCAATTTTTTCAGTCGCTTTTCGATAAGCTTCATTGGCATCATTAATGCCTTTTTCTGCCTTATTTTCTGCAATCTCTAATTGTTCACGACGCACGCTGTCGGTTTTAACCATGACATCTTGAATCAGTGACAGTGGACGCGCTTGGGGACGGCGTGTACGTAGCGCCAAGAAAGCTTCATCACTTGCTAACGCGTCAACCGCATTGGCAATAAATTGTACGTTTTTCAAATTACGCAGCACGGCTAAATCATCTCGTGATAATTGATCACCTGCATTACGATACAAATCAAATATCTGATTAATGGCAAAGTCAGTGTCGGCTACGACAACTACATGAATCGGTTTAGAGCTAGGAACTCCAGTCTTTTGAATTGGCGCTGGTGGTGGCACTGGCTTAGTTATGTCATCTAAATTAACAGCAGGCGTTT
>JAHEDF010000306.1:2277-5370 GCA_024641365.1 Planctomycetota bacterium
CGTTTCTGGCAACGGAGCAGAAGGATCTGGCTTCGGATAAGCACTTGGCATAATGCCGGTAATTTCTACAGCTAACGCTGGGCGTCGGGCGGGATCACCCATTAACCACCGTTTTGGCTGCGTTTGCTGCATGCCCATAAAGCTTTGCGTAAAATAATCTGAAAATTGATGACGTCCCCATTTCGCACCCGTACTTGGCATCAATAACGGACGAACTTTTAAGCTTTCTGGTTTATTATCAGCAACTAGAATTGCCCCAGGGAATGGCAACAATACTGAATCAATGCCTGTCGTAATTGTTGACGCTTCAATACTCTTTTGATCTTGCATTAACCACACAAACGCTGGCGGCATCATACCACGGAATTGATGACCAGGATTAAAATCAGACCACACAATACTGTTCACATTAAAATCTAAACCTAAGCCGCGATAAAATGGATTCATGTCCGCTTTTTGTTCGGGCGCTTGTTGTTGCATCATGGGATTACCACCAGGCATTTTGGGCTGACTTGGTGCTAATTGCGGTCCACTAAAAGCAGGCAATGGGTCTTCAAGAATGAGCGCTGGGCGACCAGCCCAAATATAATCATGCAGTTTTTCAATTTGCGGTTGCGTCAAACTCGATGGTAAAGGTACCATTAATACATCAATGTCTTCTGGTACATCGACGTCGAAACTCACTTCACGCACATCATATTGTTTCTTCAGTTCACTAATCAGTGCCCAATCTTGACGCATTTGCCGCGTTTGGAAATCAAAGTCGGCAGTCATTTTTAAATCTGTCGAGCCAACGCCTAACACTAAGCGTTTTTGCGATGAGACCGTTCGCACCGCACGTACAACTTCATATTCGACCGATAGACCAGGATCAAAAGCAGGAATTAATTGACTACGTGATCCGCTGACAACGGCGGCACTTAAAAATACATCCTGTGGTTTACGTCCACTAACTGTATCCACGACAGCCCGAAATGGACGTAATCCAAATTCTTTCGTTGCACGCTGACCAGCATCATCCAATGGGTTTTTAGGATGGAACCATTCAACCATTACCTTGCCGCCAGATGAGCGCTCTACAGCATGTAATTTATCAGTCACTTCTTTTGCTTTGACACGCATATCTTCTGGCATTTGTTCGCTAATAAATGCCACAATGGTAACTGGATTTTCAATTTGTTGTAAAATTTTAGACGATGTCGCGCTGATGGATGCAAGGCCTTCTGAACTGACGTCCATGTCAATATTTTTAACGTACGCTAAACGGCCAACATTTATGGCTAATATAATAGCAAAAACTACGCTGCATACATGTGCGGCAATTTGTTGCGTATTCGTTGGGCGCCACCGCCGACTCGACAACATAAATAAAGCAATGCCCAAAGCAGCGACGGTTGCAGCTAATGCGGTGATAACACCACCAATTGGAATAACGCCACGTTGAAATGGATCAAACCAATCAACGAGATTGGCACCAACCATAAGAACACCGCAATATAATACGCCAACCACGAATGCGATAGCAGGCATACCGACTTGCACGCTGGCTAATAATCCAAAAGCGGCAAATGCGATACCAGCCAACCACCAACCAAAATAATTAGCAATAATTAATCCCATATCAGGTGAGCCCAACCAATCCAAAACAAACACATTCGATAAGCTACAAATCATCGCCAAGGTAAAGTATGCAATAACTGCTAAAAATTTTCCTAAGATGGCATCGCTTAATCCGAACGGCAAAGTCAGTAATAATTCTTCTGTGCCGAGCTCACGTTCAGTAGCCCAAGCGCCCATAGATAAAGCTGGTAATAAAATCACCAACATCCATGGCATAACTGGAAATAACGGTCCTAAATCCGCAATATTTCGCGTGTAGTAATCATCTGGCAAAAAGAGAAATGCGCCTGCAATGACTACAAAGGCAAAAATAAAGACATAGCCTAAGGGATTTGACAATAAACTAGAGAGCTGTCTGCGACAGACGGCTGAAACACCATTACCATGAAACAAGCTCATGCTACCACTCCTTTCGTCAATTCACGGAAGCGTTCTTCGATTGTTTTATCGCCGGATAATTCTTTTGGTGAGCCATTAAATTTTATTCGACCTTCACTAATCAAGACGACATGATCAGCCATAGCATCAACTTCTTGTAAAATATGGGTCGACAACAAAACCGTTTTTTCTTTTGCTAAAGAACGAACCAATTCACGCACCAGGGCTATTTGATTCGGGTCTAAACCGGAGGTCGGTTCGTCTAAAATTAATACTTTGGGATCATGCAATATGGCTTGCCCTAAACACACACGTTGGCGAAAACCTTTTGATAATTTACGAATGGATTTGTGCCACACCTCTTCAATGCGGCAACTCGCGGCGACACGATCCAACGCATCTCTTAACTCACT
This sequence comes from Planctomycetota bacterium, assembly GCA_024641365.1. The sequence goes on from JAHEDF010000306.1 coordinate 4,689, forward strand.
GCCACTCATCCCGCGGCTTTCGCCAATAAAGCGCAGATAACCAGCTGGTGTCATTTCCGGATACAGTGGACCATTTTCAGGCAAATAACCAAGCACTCTACTGGCTTCAATGCGCTGCGTATCCATGTCAAAACCAGCGATGCGCGCACTACCAGCACTTGGTGCTAGAAAGCCGGTTAATATTTTCATGGTCGTCGATTTGCCGGCGCCGTTTGGTCCAAGAAAGGCGGTGACCGAACCACGGTGCACACTAAAATTAACGTTTTCGATGGCGGTAAAATCGCCGTAGTATTTTGACAGACCGTGCGCCTCAATTAACGCAACGTTGTCGCGTTGCGCTGGCGGCGGCGCCTGGGTCTGAGTACTTGAATCAGTCATGCATCCCCCTGGGTGATCGTGTCATCTGCCCCACCTGCTGTAGGTCACAACACGCAGGGCATAGCCTCATTGGATTTCAGTGCGACAGGACGCAGATGGTAAAAAAACCTTACTGCACCCGCTACGCAACATTCCATGAGCCGATAACGAGGCGCGAATTGTGTAATGATTGTTCATGAATCAACGGAGGGACTGGGGTATGGCTACGGAAAGTGCCACCCAATTATCTCAGTTTTACGCTTTAAATAGGGTTTTTATGGGCAGCTATGGCTAGCAGAACCAAGCATTGCTCGCTCTACACCAC
>JAHEDF010000307.1 GCA_024641365.1 Planctomycetota bacterium
TGCCGGTCGAATCAAAAGCACTCAAAGGTATGGATTCATTATTATCAATTGTGCAAATGCCAGCCGGTATTCCGGTAGCGACTTTAGCGATTGGAAAAGCAGGAGCTATAAACGCAGCATTATTAGCAGCATCAATATTAGCAGGCGACCATCCAGAAATTCGTACAAAATTACACGCTTTCCGCTCTGAGCAGACGGCGAAAGTTTTAGCGCAACCTGATCCTCGAGAAATTAAAGGTTAGTCGATGATCGGAATTATCGGCGCCGGACAATTAGGACGTATGCTAGCGATGGCTGGCTATCCGCTTGGAGAAAAATTTCGTTTGCTTGATCCATCAGCAGATGCACCAGCAGGGCAACTCGCTGATATAATTGTTGGTGCGTACGATGATCCTGAAGCTTTATCACGTTTAGCTGCGGGTTGTTCAGTTGTTACGTATGAATTTGAAAATGTTCCGGTTGTCGCTGCTGAACAATTACAGCACAGTGTTCCGGTTTATCCGCCACCCGCAGCATTACGTGCATCGCAAGATCGCGTCGAAGAAAAAACATTTTTAAATAACAATACTATTAAAACGGCACCTTGGGCAGCGGTTAATAGTCGTGCAGAATTAGAGGCAGCTATACAAAAAATTGGTGTACCTGGTGTTTTAAAAACGCGTCGCATGGGTTACGATGGTAAGGGCCAGGCGGTTATTCGTGATACCAGCAGCGCAGATAAAGCATGGGAACTACTCGGCGCACAGCCATTAATTTACGAAGGATTTGTTGCTTTCGAACGAGAATTATCGTGTTTAGCGGTACGTAATAAATCCGGTGCATTTGCCTGTTATCCGTTGGCTGAAAATTGGCACCACGATGGTATTTTGCGTTTATCAATAGCACCTGCTCCGCAGCTATCTCCAGCATTACAGCAACAAGCACAAGCCAATGCTGAACGCATTATGTCGGCATTAAACTATGTCGGCGTTTTAGCGGTCGAATATTTTCAAGTCGGTAATGAATTAATTGCCAATGAAATGGCACCACGTGTTCACAACAGCGGACATTGGTCAATAGAAGGTGCCGAATGCAGCCAATTTGAAAATCATATTCGGGCAATTACCAATTTACCACTGGGCTCTACGGTTATTAACGGTGTGACCGCAATGTTAAACATCATCGGTGATTTCCCCAACATGAAAAAACTCTTGGAAATTCCTGGTGTTCATTTTCATCATTATGGTAAAGCCCCGCGTGCCGGCAGAAAAATAGGACATATCACAGTTGTTGCGCCTGATAACCAAGCCTTAGCTGATAAAATAAAAACAATCCGAATCGCGACAGGTTTAGAAAAACAACCACATTGGTCTATGTAATTTCCTACGTCGTGCTATTTATATAGACATTAACAAGAGAAACGGAGGAACGGAGAAGGAATATTTATGTTGTCTTATTATTTCTAAAAGGCTGTCCTCCGTTTCTCCATTACTCCTGTTCCTGTTTCTTTTTTAAAAAAGTTATTACTATTTATTTTTCTTTTTCTCGCTTTGAAAAGGAGCCATCGCAGCCGTTTCCGCTTCCCACTGTGCAGATAATTCCTTGACTTTATCTGGCATGGATGCGGCTAAATTATTACTTTCGGCGCGATCGGTACGCATGTTATATAATTCCCACGGTTCCCCTTTGGCAGCGACTAATTTATAATCGTCAACACGAATAGCGCGATTACCTTCATGTAACCACCATAATGAAGTGCGGTTCACTTTCTCATCTTTGGTAATGATTGGTAATATATTTACGCCGGGTGCTGGTGGAATTTTTTCACCATTCCATTCTGTTGGCTTGGTTGTGCCAGCAGCTGCGAGCAACGTCGGAACAATATCCACTACATGGGCAGGTGTGTGGCGAATGGCGCCTTTATCCGTAATGCCAGCTGGCCAATGCACGATAAGGGGGGTACTGATTCCGCCTTCATGCACCCAGGTTTTATGGCGACGAAATGGGGTATTCGATGAACTAGAAAATCCGGGACCTAAACATAAATAGCTCGCAGCACTTCCAGGAGGGGCAGCTGGATCATGGCCGCCATGGCGCACCATAATTTCGGCACTCGCGCCATTATCGGACATGAATAAAATTATGGTATTATCTAAAGCGCCCATATCGGTCAGTTGTTTCACAACGCGGCCAATCTCCTGATCCATGCGGTCAACCATCGCAGCATGGATAGCCATTTTGGTTGCTTGAAAACGTTGTTGTTCAGGAGTTAAAGAATTCCACGGTAGTGGATAACGTACTTCACCTGGGCCTAATTTTGTAAACGCATCAGCAAAATGATATGGTGGCCCAACCGTTGGCTCGAGTGGAGATAATGATGTTGTCAGCAGTCGCATTGCTTGTTGGCGTTTATACGTTTCTTGTCGCCGTGCATCCCATCCGGTTAGAAAGGCATCGCGATATTTTTCAATGTCTTGCGGCAAAGCATGCAAAGGAAAGTGTGGTGCATGAAAAGCAAGGTATGAAAAAAATGGTTTATCACGGTGGTTTACTGCATGGTCTTGTAAGCATGAAATAATGAAATCGGCTTCTGCTATGGTTGCATAGTAATTTTCAGGAACTTCAGATTTACCTATTTTAACATCATCAATTAAATTATTATCACCATTAAAAAAATTACCGCTATTTGTTACGCTAAAAGAGCGATCAAAACCGCCTGCTAATATTTTACCATCAATATGCCATTTCCCGCTATGATAGGAACGATAACCATGTGGTTTAAGGAAATCAGGTAATAATCGTGCCCACGATGGGCGGCCACTTTTACCACCACCTCCTCCTGCAGGCAATTTGTCACGACCAACCTGTTGCGCATAATAGCCAGTCATTAATGCGGCACGCGTTGGCCAACAACGGGCGGTATTATAAAAAGTTGAAAAGCGCACGCCTTGCGTTGCTAATTTATCTAAGACAGGTGTTTGAATAGTGCTCCCATAACAACCGAGATCTCCATATCCTAAATCATCGGCGAGAATGCACAAAATATTTGGTGGAGTTGACGTTTTTGTTTCAGCACAAACAAGGTGCTGTTGTTCCAGTAGAAACCAACAACAGAAGACCGTGGTGAGTTGCCAACAATAATGGACATAGCTGTGTATCATAAAAAAGTACCTAACCGATTAGGGCTGTGATTAAAGACGAGAACCGCTACGACAAGGTGTAGTGCATGCGTTTATAATATTTCGCAATGTAGCTAGTTTCTACAAGAGATACAGTAACGGGAAATGGGACCCAAGCAGGCTGTTGAAAAACACCAATCGGCTAGGTTTTAATAAATTGGGGGCGACGTGCCGTCGCGATTTTCCCGCAATTTATTAAAACAGACTCTTAACCGAAGGGCGCCAGACGGCCCCCTTCAACCCCCGCAGGCTACTTTTCCAGCAGCCTGCAAGCAGATAAAGATCCGATCGCATTCGCTATCAGAGCTTACAAAGCGCACTGTACATAATTGCGCGGCGATTTTTTCGTACGGAGCTGTCATCACGAGCGACAAGTGTGTCTGTGAAATTAAGGAATTAGATATAATCGATCTTGACTGATTACTGATTGCTGTCGACTAACCAGTACCATAGACAAAGCTCAAAAGTGGAATTTGTCGGACTTGTTGCATGTGAACAAAGCGTATCCTGGCGATTTTGACAAATCATTTCAATTCACCTGTGGAAAGAATCAGCATGTATTTTCACCTTCACATTAGTATGAACGGAATTCTCAATTACAGCTGAAAGGATCACAATGCGTGGCATTGCATTAGTTGCTTTAGTCGTGTTAAGTTTTTCGCTCACGGCAGCTGAACGACCAAATATTATTTTCTTTTTATTCGATGATATGGGTTATGGCCAACCAGGTTGTTATAGTAAAACGACGAAATTTAAAACGCCCAATTTAGATAAATTGGCTACACAAGGTATGCGCTTTACTGATGCCCATTCACCATCTGCAGTGTGTACGCCGACCCGCTATGGTGTTTTGACAGGGCGCTATCCATCGCGCATTGGGCAATATGGTGTGCTAACGACTTATTCCCCACCATTAATTCCAAAGGATCGCTTAACGGTCGCGGGATTAATGAAGCAGCAAGGTTATAAAACAGCCTGTATTGGGAAATGGCATTTGGGCATGAACTGGGCAGAAAAACCCAGCAAGAAAGATGCTCCAGCGCCGATAGGCGCTCTTACAACGGATGGTCCAATTGCTATTGGTTTCGATGTATTTTGGGGGTTCACCCACGCACGCAATATTGGCATGATTATTGAACAGGATAAAGTCACACAAAATTTAAATGAAGTCGAAGTACAGCCCGCGCAAATTAAACGAGTTGTAGAATATATTGATGAACAAGCGAAGGGAAAAGAGCCGTTCTTTTTATATATTCCCGTATGCCCCCCACATACACCAGTTGTTCCCGCCGATGAATTCAAAGGTAAAAGTGGTGTCGATGAATACGGCGACTGGATTTACCAAGGCGATGACATGTTAGGTAAAGTCATGGCTGCCCTTGAGGCAAATAAATTAACCGATAACACGCTCTTAATAGTCAGTAGTGATAATGGCGCAGAACACCGTGCTTATGAACCATTACGCGAATCAAAACGCAGTATTTATGAAGGCGGCCATCGCGTCCCGTACGTCGCCCGTTGGCCTGGACATATTAAAGCCGGAACCACATGCGATACGCCAACTGTATTAACCGATTTAATGGCAACCTGCGCCGATGTTGTTGGTGTAAAAATTCCTGAGGGTGCCGCTGAAGACAGTATTTCAATTTTACCCGAATTATTAGGTAATGCATCGAAGCCATCACGCGACTCGGTCATAAACCAATCAATGGCTGCTGATTTAGCCATTCGCCAAGGTCCATGGAAATTAGTATTTTTGAAAAACGGTAGACAAGAATTATATGATCTGGAAAGTGATATCAGCGAAAAAACTAATTTAATAACCGCCAAACCAGAATTAGTCGCCGAAATGACTGCTCGCATGCAGAAAGCCATCGACAATGGCCGCACCAGCGAAGGCAGTCCGCAAAAAAATGACGCAAAAATAAATATCGACGGCAGCGGCAATAAAAAGAATAAATAAAAAATAGATATCATTGTCACGATCAAGCGCCGCAATTTTTACGAGCAGGTGCCGCAAGGCACCCGGACGCCGAGTGGTGGTGGGCGGGCAAAATAGTCGCCTCGCGACGCCCGCCCATAATTTTGTGCGAAGTCACAAAATTAAATCACGACAAAGTCCTCGGAGGTTTGGGGGCAAAGCCCCCGAAACAAGTAGACTCGGACGCCGAGTGGTGGTGGGCGGGCAAAATAGTCGCGTAGCGACGC
>JAHEDF010000308.1 GCA_024641365.1 Planctomycetota bacterium
ACGGTGAGTTTTGCAGAGATAGGTAATTGGAATTGGCGATCTGCGACGAATATGTATCAGCGACGTCAAGTTGATGAGGCATCACGCGCATTTTATGGGGCCATAGACGAATTTTGCCTGATTCGACGAGCACTTAATGACGGTGAAATTCTCGAGATTTTCCAGCTTGGTAAATCATCATCGCTGCGATCCGTTTATAATTACAGAGAAAATATTTTGGTAGGACGCTAGTAGAGAAATTCATTAATTCTTAACTGGTAGTTTTTAATAGGATGAAATTAATCCTATAGTTTTAGCTAAACCGCAATTAACTTTGTCGAGATTTGATTTTCCCTACATATGTAGTCACGCTTTAGTCACAAAGATTGGTTGTCCACGCTGACGAGTAAGCGGACATAGATATGGTAAGAGGGTGCTTATGACTAAATCTGCGAGACTAACGAGTGCTTTGTCACAAATATCACCACCAGTAAAAACTTACGTAAACTCACAAGCGCATAAGAGTGATGCATTTCATATCATAGGACCAAAAAGTATGTCATCAGCCACAGATGATCGAACATTGTTGGCTACCTATCGAGCTGGTAGTGATGAAGCATTTTCACATTTAGTAATTCGCTACCAAGCCTTGGTGATGAATGCTTGTCATCGACAAGTGACAAGTGAACAGCTCGAGGATTGTGTACAGGCCGTTTTCATGGTGTTAGCGCGTCGTCCAGCCGCTGCCATGCGGGCTCCTGCACTAGCAGCGTGGTTGCATCGAGTCTGTCATTTTGTCTGTCGCAATGCACGGAGAACAACCAAACGTCGGGAAGCTATCATGATGACCAGTAATATTTCTCCCGCAGTAGCAGCGCAGACCAACACTGATCCCGATGATATTTTGCTGATACAATTAGATGCAGCTTTATTGCAATTGGGTGATCGCCAACGAGCTGCCTTGTTATTACATGCGGAAAATAAATCAGCACCAGAGATTGCTGAACGCTTAGGTGTCAGTACCGCAAATGCACATAAACTTATACAGCGTGGATTGTCCACCTTACGGCAACATGTGGTTAGTAATAAAGGTAAATCAATAAGTTCAGCTACTTTATTGGGATTTATTTATAATTCAGCGTTATCCGCATCTATTCAACCTGTACCATCATCGGCTGCTTTGTTAGCGAGTGCAACAAATAGTTCTGCGGCGGCTCTGTTAGCACAAGGCGCGACGGTTCAATTAACTATTATAACTATAAAAACAGCAGTTATTGCCGCTGTATTACCGGTAGCTGTTTGTGTTATTGGAATTTTATCCCGTGAAGTGTTTTTTTCAACAAACCAGCAACCGCCGATTACTCAGGAATTACTAAACTCTGTTGCGCGGGTAGCAACAGTAACGGAAATATCAAATCCACCGCAAGGTAAAGAAGATGAAGAACGTCTCGTTGCCTTAGAAAAAGAGGCATCATTAATTGTTGCCAAACGACCACACGTAAAAAAGAAGGAATTACTTAAAAAAATAGTGTCTGTTATAACGCAGTATGATGCTTTTATTCCTCATGATGAAATTACGAAAAGTATTTTTTATGTTGGTAGTCACGCTGACGATAAGATTATGCAGGAACGAGAATTGGCACTGCGTACAGTACTTGCGACTTGGGTCGCAGAAGCACCAGAACAAGCGGTACGTTGGGTTCACGCTTTGCCGAATCGCCAAGATAGAGATGCTGTTTTAAATTTTGTCGTTGAGAAATGGACTAAAAAAGAACCTGAAAAGGCACTGGCTTGGGCACAAAAGCTTAGTGAACTCGAGGAATGTAATGATGTTTTAGCGACGATATTTGCTACGTGGGCAAAAACCGAACCTGAAAAAGCTTTCGCATCCGCTACCGCATTACCGATTTATCACATGAAGCGCACTGCTGCAGAGGTAACGCTGGTCTGTTGGGCTGAAAAAGAGCCAGCGAAAGTAGCAACCTTTATTCATGACATCTACGATAATGGCGATAAAATACCATTGCCGTTACTTAAAGCCATTGCCAAGCATTTTATTTTATTTGATGAAAAAAACGCCTTGGATTGGTACAATACGCTTCCGCATAACTCAAATAAAATGATAATAACAGTGGAATTTGTATCGAGTTGGGTCACTAAAAATCCGAGAGGTGCATTTGCCTGGCTTGAAGAAAATGTGCCAGAGCATTACCGCGCTGCTTTTCGTGCGTGGATATTAGGAGTTTGGGCAACGCATGATCTTGAACAGGCAACCGCGTATGCTGCAGAACTCCGGACTCAACATCAGCAACTGCCAAAATTAGATATCAGATTCCTTGAAAAATTAGTCTATGAAAATTTTGAGTATGCAGCAGCTTACGCGTTAACATTGCCTGATGCAAAAGAGCGTTCCGATTGTAGGTGTTTAATACCATTGCTTCTGAGTAAATACAAACTTGATCAAGCGATGGAGATGCTGCATTCCATTGATTTTACAGATATGCCATCATCTCCGTTGGTGGACATGGCTCGTTCACTGGCTGAAAAAGATTATAAATCAGCAAAGAAAATAATTCCGACACTTGATATAGAAGTACAACAGTTTGCAGAAACAGCGTTAGAAAATATTATTATGGAGGTCGCAGCTCATAATCCTGAACCGCTGGTAGCTTGGTTTGATTCACTTCCGCAAACAGAACGAGTAGCACTATTGGGTCCCATGTTGTCAGGTTGGTTGGGTAAAAATCCGACCGCGGCTAAGGCATGGGTAGAACAATTGCGCGACATTAAAGAACGCGAATTTGCCAACAAACATATAATTCCTGTACTCGTGCAACCTGATCCGGATCGTGCGCTCTCATTAGCTTTGCCAATAAAAAATAAACCGGATAAACAATCGGCGATGATTGCACTCGCCAGTTCGTGGATAGCTATTAGTCCTGAAAATGCCATTAACAAAATTACTAGCTTGCCTCAAGATAGTGCACGTGATGAACTACTCGGTTATGTTGTTCTCATTTGGGCTCTTTATGAACCAGAAAATGTTATGCAGTGGTTTAAAGCCAATTCGGATAGGACGGTTAATACTATTGCTGTCAATCAAATTGTGTCAGCATTACGTATAATTGACATTAAAGGAGCTGCTGATTTTGTTTTACAAATTGAGACCCATGATGAACAAGAAAAAATAACCATCATTACTGGGGTCGTCTTGTCATGGTGTCTTAAAAATGATATACATGGTGCAAAATTATGGACAGATAAATTGCCGCCAGGAAAGGTTAAAAACGCTGCCTATGGAATGATAGTAGACAGGATGGGCCTAATTAATCCCGAAGAAGCAGCTGAAATGGCGCTCTCGTTGGATGATAATGGGTATGGAGAAATGGCGGTAAACAACGTTGCCAGTCGTTTGGTAGATATATCTGTAGAAAAAACGCTTTCCTGGATGAATGAGTTAAAATCACCAATTCTACGGATTGCCGCCACCAAAGGACTTATCAGAGGTTTGTCCTATGCAGGTCCAGACAAGGCCCACGATTGGTTAAAGTCACAAAAAGAAAAAGATCAGCGTAAGAGCGCAATTTATGAATTTATGATCAATTGGGTTTACTTTCAGCATAATATGCATTCTGCAGCTAATTTTGCTACAAAGCTAGAAGTCGAAGATGAACGAAATTGGGCAATCTATAATTTATTACATTTAGGCATTAAACAATACAATGATTCGAGACAAGTGCTCTCGTTACTTGATCTCATGAATCCAAGTGATCATCGTAATAGCGCAATATTATTAATTACAAAATGGTGGCAGAAATTAGATCATGCCGCTGCTGTAAAATGGGCAACTGGTCTAACAAATGCAGATGAAAAATCGCTTGCCTGTACAGCAATAAAATATCAATGGGCACAGGCAGATAGTGATAAAGCAAATAAATGGTTCCAGGACTTGCATGTCCCAGAACATAAATTGGTCACAGAACAAGCGGGTATCGAGACCAAGCCTAAAGTGGAAACATTCAACGAGTTTTAAAATAACCAGAATACATGACAGGTTAGCCTCCATCGCGACCATTTAAATACGAGAAAATAAATCGCGGTAATAAAATTACCGCATAAAAAATCGTCTTTAAATTACACGTGGCGTCATCATGAGGAAGTTTGAATAATAAGTCACCCTTTTGAGGAGATTTCTTATCATGAAATTAATCTATTCACTAATATTTACTGCAGTACTCATTTTGATCACTGGCTATCGTGTCCCTGTTTACGCGGCTGACAACATCAACGCAGCGTTAATTGGGGCAGAAGACAATTTGCCCTATGCTGGTCTGCCAACCATTTCATTATCAGTGAAAGACATGAGATTAAAGAATTTTGTGCAAATGATGGCTTCGCTCTCGAAGACAAAAATCGAGCTCGATGAAGAATATGCGCACAGCAAGATAACGTGTAGCTATGAAGAAGCTGAATTCGCTGACGTCATGCACTATATCGCAAAATATTTTCGTGCGGATGTGTATTGGCAAGAAGGAGACACGCGACTATTTATTATTAAGCCACAAAAGAAAATAGCAGACAAAAAATAATGCGACTTTAACGGGCGAACATGAGCTCAGTTTTTATTTTACATTTTTACCACGTATAAAATTGGGACGTGGCGATTCAATTTCTGTCAGTGTTCTTTAATCAGAGATCTCTTCCTTTGCTTTGGAAAGAGTCACCAGTGTTGGGAAACATTTAGACATGCAAAAGCCGTCGTAGGGGACCCACGACGGCTAGATAATTCGCGATTGGTGTCGCTGAACTATACGAAGTTTATTTCTTAGCGGTTCTTTTCGCTGCCGTTTTTGCAACCGGTGCAGGTGCTTCGACGACGTCCACGAAACCATTGCGGAATTGCACCACGCCATCTTGCATCGCAAAGATGGTGAAGTCGCGGCCTAAGCCGACGCCGCGTCCTGGTTTAAACTTGGTGCCGCATTGGCGAATAATAATGCTGCCGATCTGGGCTTTTTCGCCGCCAAAGAGCTTAACGCCCCGGCGTTGACCTTGTGAGTCGCGACCGTTTTGGGTCGAGCCAGTTCCCATTTTGTGTGCCATAGGACCACCTTGTAGCTGTGTCGTTCGGTTGGAGGGGCGGAAAAATACTAAGGCCAATACCTTTAGCAAGTGAGATTAGGGAGATCTGATTTTCTGGAGCCTAGTAGGCACAGCGAATGGACAGGTGGGAAAATATAAACCCTAGTCGGTTCCATCCTATTGGCACAGAAGGAGTTTGATCTCCTTGCAATTGTACTAAGGTGCAGCCCCAACAGATGGGGTACGTATATGGGGCGCCCAGCACGGG
>JAHEDF010000309.1 GCA_024641365.1 Planctomycetota bacterium
ATGCTACGGTATCGGCGTGAAGTGACCTATGAACAACTCGGCAACTTTTCCTATGCGTAACTTAGCAAAAAAACGAGCACGTTATTTTTCATTCAGTGTAGCAGCGTTATTGGCAATTATGGCCACGTTATCTACTGCTGGTGCAAGCGAAGAAAATTATTCTTTACTTAAGTTACCTAAACTAAAACGAGTGAACCCGACTAAATTAACAGAACTCACTACTTATAAAGAGTTTGCCCCAGGAATACAGGTTCAAATAGGACAGGCAGTCGCACTAACCGGCACCATTATTATTGATCAAGGACCAGTAGACGGATTAGAGGTATTGGCCTGTTTGGCGACGGGGAAAACGCATGAAAGTTTAGTGCGCCTTGATGCAGCAAATGGACAATTAGTAAAAGCAGCGTGCTTAGCCGCTTTGGGACTAAGTGATGGCGTTCCTGCGGAGGAGGGTCGCAGCATTCCAGCTCGTGGCATGCCGGTGCGAGTGCTCATTGAATGGGAACCGTTAGATCAACCAGGAACGTGGTACTCCATAGACGCAAGTTGCTTGATTCGTGATCGCATTACCGACCAAAATTATCCAGCATTACCATTCATATTTACCGGAAGCCGCTTTTTGGTTATTGATGAAACAGCACCAGATGGCCGACCCGTCAAACAAGAACGTTTTATGCTCGATAATACCAAGAGCGTTATAAACATTGTCGACGAACCAGATTCGTTACTGGCTAGTCCATCTCCGGGTGCGGGATTTGACAAACATTTTGAGGTAAATAGCGGTATTTGCCCACCGGCAAATAGTAAAGCGCGCATCATCATTCAAAAAATTGTTATGCCAGTAACGCTGGCTATGGATGCTGGTGGGGTGCTCCTTTTTAATGGACAGCCATTAAATGATAATGATTTAGGCGCTTTACTCGTTAAACATTTCGGTCCAGGGACGACACCTTTAGTTAATGCACTTGCGATTTCAGTAGAAGCTGAAACTGAATCGGCTCACGATGTGGCAGCGCGTGATCGTATCATGTCCGCTGCTGCGAAAGCGCAGGTGTGGGTCGTGCCAGTTTTTTCACTAACCGCCAAAGCACCGTAAATAACCGCGCATTGTCTGGAGCGTCTTTTTACGGGCCACAAAAAAATGTTATTGTGACTGGTCCGTATAGGCATGATCCTGAAAACCTAAATGGGTTTACGCAGTGATGAGATATGGAGCGGTGCCGAACCTGCTCGCAAGCCCTGTAATGCGCGTGTCTTTTGAATAAGCAGTCTGCGTGGTAGTAGTTTATGCGTCATTCCTGAACGATCAGGAAATAACCAACTCTACACGTACGGTTTTAGCGGGCGGCTTTGGTAATCGCCACGGCTGTCAGCAGCAATCATTCCTCGGTTAAAGTCTGCTTTTGGTCTCTCATGTCGCTTGTTTCAAGTGAGCAGGCAAAAGGGCGCTGCATCTAAAGCATCAATTTTAGCTGTACGCCACGATTACGCTCCACCAACACCTTGGCCTGTTAGCCTCCCCAGCACTTGCACCGTGAGAATAACTTTGCCACAGTATAAGTGAAAACCGTAAGGGGATAGCTACATGATCACGATGGAAGAACTTCTGCGCACTATGGTAGAGCGTGGCGGATCCGACCTGCACATTTCTGCTAACTCGGCTCCCCGTGTGCGAGTGGACGGGTCCCTAACCGAGCTTCCGGGCACCGAAGCATTGACTCCTGAGCAAACCAAAAAGCTGATGTACTCAGTCTTGGATGGTCTCCAGATTGCACGCTTCGAACAAGACTGGGAATTGGATATGAGTTTTGGTTTGACGGGTGTTGGACGTTTTCGCGTAAATGTATTTATGCAACGTGGTGCAGTTGGCGGCGTCATGCGTACCATTCCCTATGAAATTTTTAATTTTGATCAGCTGGGATTACCTAAAGAAGTATGCACAAAACTATGCGAATTACCCAAAGGCTTAGTATTGGTAACTGGTGCTACGGGATCTGGTAAATCGACGACCTTGGCGGCGATGATCGATTTCTGTAACGCCACCATGAATGATCATATTATTACCATTGAAGACCCGATCGAATTTGTGCACCGTAATAAACGTTGTTTAGTTAATCAGCGCGAAGTTGGCACTGATACGTTGGGTTTTAATCATGCCCTGCGTCGGGTGCTGCGCCAAGACCCAGACATCGTACTGATTGGCGAAATGCGTGACAAAGAAACGATTGAAGCAGGATTAACCCTTGCTGAAACCGGTCACTTAACTTTCGCTACCTTGCATACCTCATCCGCAGTAGAAACCATTAATCGTATCGTTGACGTATTTCCTGCCTATCAACAAAATCAAATTCGTACTCAATTGGCCTTCGTTTTAGAAGGGGTGTTTTGTCAGCAATTATTACCAAAAATGAATAGTCGTGGTCGTGCTATGGCGTCGGAAATCATGGTGCCAAACTCAGCTATTCGTGCACTCATTCGTGATGATAAATGCCATCAGATTATGTCCCATATTCAAACGGGTGCAAAATTGGGTATGTGTACGATGAATCAGAGTTTATATGAATTATATAAAAAGAACCAAATTACCTGGGACGATGCGCTTTCGCGGAGTTCTGACCAGGAAGACTTAAAGCGCACGGCGCAGCGGGATGGTGCTTAATGGTTGCTATTAATCGCCTTATTAAAAAGCGTCTTGGTGAGATGCTGGTTGAACAGGGTTTGCTCACCAATGAGCAAGTGCAAGATGCGCTACGTCTCCAACATCAATCTGGTTTATTGTTTGGCGAAACGTTAGTGCAAAACAATTTAATCACCGAAGAAAAAATTGTCGGTGTTTTGGTAAATCAATTTGGTATTCCCTATATTTTCCCAACACAATATCAAATTTCGAAAGATTTGTTAGAAATTTTTGAGCCGACCATGATGCGTCGTTACCAATTTGTGCCGATGGACTCAATTGGTTCAGCGTTGGTCATCGCCATCGCAGGCTCATTGACGGAAGACATTTTGCACGAGATCGAAGGTCAGACTGGTTGTACGTTACAATTATTTCTCACAAAAATGAGTGAGATTAATATGGTGTTAGAATCCAATGGCATGTAATTTGTACACGCAGCTTGATCTGATCAAAGCGCTTCGCATTCATGTAAGTGAAGCGCATTGTTCTTGTTACCTTCACCATCAGCAGGGAGAGTAAGCCATGGCCAATGTCATGGGCTACAACCGCAAATTAGCCGCGGTGATGCGCAAACACCAATTAATCGTCGAAGAAGCTTTACAGGCCATGTATGATAAATGTGCCAAAGAAAGCTTATTATTAGCAACACAACTAATTGACGAGGGCTTAATTGATGAGCCAACATTATTGGGTTTAGTGGCAGAAGATGCCAATACGCCACCATTAGATCTTGATAAAATGAAGATCGACATGGAACGCATTAAAGACAGTAACAAAGGTGAGGAAATTGTAACAGAAGAGCAGTCAAAATTTTATGGCGTTTTACCGCTCGCGCTAATTGGTGATCATTTAACCTTAGCGGTGGCCAATCCATACGATGTGGTCATGCTCGATAATTTAAAATTGACAGTCAAAAAACAAATTATGCCAGTGGTGTCGACTGAGCGAGCAATTAATAAAGCGCGCGAATTAGCATACCATGCGCAAGAAAAAGCTGTCGCCGAAATGATGGACAGCATGGGCGATGATGGCGATGAATTGTCCGTCACGGAAAAGAAAAAAGACGATGACGAACAAGATGATTTAAACGTTGCTGAAGGGGATGAAAGTCCTGCGGTTAAATTAGTGCGTACGGTTATTGCGTCTGCCATTCAAAAAGGTGCGTCGGATATTCACATCGAACCATTTGAAAAACGTGTACGTATTCGCTTCCGCATGGACGGTGTTTTGCACGAAATGTTTAATCCGCCAAAACGACTACAAAATGCCGTGGTATCGCGTATTAAAATTATGACTGACACCATGAACATTGCGGAAAGAGGGAAGCCACAAGACGGTCGTATTCAGGTGAAAATGGGTGGTGCGTCTATTGATATTCGTGTTAACTCGCTGCCAACGGTACACGGCGAGAAAATTTGTATGCGTATTTTAAATAAATCGAATTTGGCGGGCTCATTAGAATCGCTCAGTTTTGAACCGGAAGTATTGGAAATTGTTAAACGAGCGATTGATTCGCCCTACGGCATGTTGTTGGTAACGGGCCCGACGGGTTCTGGTAAATCAACCACTTTATATTCGTGTTTACAGGCGGTGATGACCGTTGAAGACAATGTTAATACCGTAGAAGATCCGGTCGAATACGAAATTGAAGGATTAAATCAGTGTCACGTTAATCCAAAACGTGGTTTAACCTTCGCATCGGCTTTACGTGCACTGCTGCGTCAAGACCCGGATACGATTATGATCGGGGAAATTCGTGACCAAGAAACCATTGAAATTGCCGTAAAAGCGGCACTCACGGGTCACTTGGTATTATCGACACTCCATACCAATGACGCACCATCAACGATTTCACGTATTGTTGACATGGGTATCGAACCATTCCTTGCTGCATCAACAGTATTAGCGGTGGTGGCCCAACGTTTAGGTCGTCGTTTGTGTAAAAATTGTAAACAAGAAATGACAGAAGATGAACTGCCATCGCGTGAATTATTAATAGAAGCGGGTTACAAACCGGAAGAAGTTGAAGGCATTAAATTATGGAAGCCAGTTGGATGTACGCTTTGCTCTGCCGGTTATAAAGGTCGCTTTGCCTTAGTCGAAGCGATGGAAATGTCCGATAAATTGCGAAAAGTTATTATTGGTGGCGGCAGTACCATTGAATTGCGTAAAGCCGCCATTCAATGTGGCATGATTACGCTCCGTCGTGCTGGACTTATGAATGCACTACGTGGCGTAACCTCGGTTGAAGAAGTCATGCGTCATACCGTTGGCGAAGATATCGGCTCAGATGAAGGTCCTGCCAAAGGTAAGAAGACAGTCAGCGAAGAAGAAGTTCCTGAAGAAGCCGCTACCTAGCATTAATGTGATGCGGTCATCACAGGTCGTCATTGCCACGACGAATAATCAGATTGCCGTAGCGCGTCGTGTCACCAGAAATGACCACCACAAATGCGTGAGCGGAACGCTCGTAAAATGCTTGGCGTTCCAGTGATGCGAAGCTATTCACCCACGGATGCTGGTGTTGGATCACCGTTAAGTAAGCCGCCGCTACTGCTGGATCTACTTTATCGCCCGGCACCGGGCTCATCAGGATTGCAGGTGATTCGCCGTGTTTATCTAAGCTTA
>JAHEDF010000310.1 GCA_024641365.1 Planctomycetota bacterium
TTCACAATGAGCAATAATTGCTTCGTAACTGGCGGCATCGGTAAATCCTGGTGCGGCAATAATCGCAATATCTTCGAGCGCTTCGAGTAATCCCAGGCCACCGCGTGTTTTACCAGAGCCAGTAACAGAACCACCTGGTCCAACATTGACGACATAACAACGACTGCCGCCATTTTGGAAAAACCCAAAAATAGCATGTGATAATGGCGTACTCTTGCTGTCTTCTTTAGAAAAATTGCGTAAAAATTCAGACCAATTATTAACGGCAATGGCTTCATTAACATGGGCTTTGGCATCAGGAGAAATGCCGACAAAACCAGCGGTACTGGTGCCAACTGCTTCAATCGGGCGCGTGCCTGAGGAGACTTCCTCGACATACACGCCAGGGGTCAGGTAATTCGGCATAAGTTAAGATTCCTTGGGAGTAAAATGAATGGTAAGAGGTCGTTTATTCGGTGTGACAACCCAATCACGTCCGCGCATATGCAGCACTAATTCGCGACCTGGTTGATGAAAAATATTTGCAAAATGAAATTGTCCGCGTTCGTTGCTCTGCGCGCTGACATTTAACGCAGGAATCGAAATGGTTTCATGCGCCATTGGTTTGCCATTTGGATCAATAAAAACACCGTGCACGTCTTGGCGTTGGGCATCGTGAATGTCGACTATGGTGACAGGTGGAACTGGTTTAGCTGCACGTTCATGACGCCACAGGGTGCGGACTCGTAAATACGGAATAAAATTATGGGACGGTGGTAATAATGTTTCCGGTATTGGCTCGTTAATAAAAGATAAATTATCTTCTTCAGCTACGCATATCGCTGTCTTACCCAACAATTCGTGACGTTTTGCCGACGTTGACGCTGTTGGAATTAAAATGTAATCAACGGAAAATGTTAGCGGTAAGCGTCGTGTCGCAGCATTTGACGACTGTGGCTGCACATGCAGTAATTGATAAAAAAGCAGGGGTTTTTTAGGATTTTTTACGGTTGGCCAACCAGCACGCACACTGCCTTTGGGCAAATGCGTAATAAGACGCTGCTGCAACCATGTATCAGTGTTATGGAACATCCGTATTCCCAGTTAGCTGTCGGTCCTTCGACACTGCTCCCTATGGAGCGCTCGCAGTCTTCTGTGCAGGGACAAGTGTCAATCGCAGAATTAGTAGTCAGTTAGCTGCCATGTCGCATGCAAATTGAAAATTATATTAAGAGGGTGTTCATTTGAATACATGTTAATTGCTGTGATGAGTGTACTTCATGTAATCACCGACTCCATCATTGCATCACAAGCGAGGTCACCCACCATCCGCCCACCATCACCATAAAAATAGGATCAGGATGGTCCTAAGATGATGGCATATCGCATTCAACGCATGGCGATACTTGGAGAAAAGCACGGATGCTACAGCGTCTTATACTGTTTTTGTGGTCATGTGTCGCGAAGACTACTGATAAAAAAGTAGCTTATCAAAATATTCGCACAAAAAAATCTCTTATATCAAAATCATTAGTAGAACGTCATCGCTTATTGGCTCCTTTATTATCCGGCTTTTTCTTATTGGTTTTGTCGTCATGCGGCGGAGAAGCGAGTCGTCGCTTAGGTGAAGTCTATTTATATAAAGCAGTACCTGAAGATGCGATCATCACCAGTGACCGTTCATCGACTGTGTATATGTTGCGTGGCCCAGGATATCCTGCTAACGAAAATGCGAATCGTATTTTTGATATGTTTAGCGGTCTTGGTTATGTTGGACCGAGTGTATTAATTGATGAAGCAGCCCGATTAGCGGAAGAGGCTGATCGTGAATATCGCTTACGCGAACAGAATAATGAAGCCAATAGTCCAACTGCGCAAGGATTAGCAGAAATCGCACGTGTTGCCTGGACGACTTACCAGGATCTAGAAAAACGCTGCAAAAAACCTGAAAACATTAGCGCTTTCACAGTTGCTGACCTAGCACGAGAATTGGAGCTGACAGCCGCTTTAACTGCACTTATTCAAACTAAATATAATTTTTCAAAAACATCAGATCAGTTAAAAGACTTACAGTCCGACTTATATAAAGAAAATGTATGGATTCCCTGGAAGCAACGCAAAGAATATTTAGGCAGTAAGTATCCGTTATTCATTGCAATAGGCGACCAACCTCTGCCGAATGATGTCTGGACGTATTTGATTAAAGCTGGGTCGTTGTGGGACAGTCAAAATTCTAAAGGCAAGATAAAATACATTATTGATACTAATTTTTTAAAATTTATTCAGCGGGCGTTACCATTAAATTTACCAGATAAAGCTCCTGAGCGTGCTTTACGCATGAGTGCCTATTATGGTCAGTTAGGAAAAGACTTACGTGATACCTGTGAATACTTGTTGGCTATTCGTTCAGGCTTACAAAATCAGTGGGAATATATTCCTCGTTTGTCGTGGGTTGACGAAGAAGGAACTGAATGGGAACAATTACGCCTCGAAGAAGATGTCTCACAAAAACAAGCGCATGATGGTACACGAACTTCGAACAATTTGAAATCGAGTGATGGCAACGACGTCCATAAATCTGCCATTTTAAAAATGCAAGTCGTCGAAGCAGAACCATATCGTCGAGCCATTAGCGACACGCAGGGTTTGATTACCAGCGCGATTTCTATGATTGATCGTTTAATAGACGCGCATTCTATAGAGTTACGAGAAGTAGCACGTCATTTTATTCGTGAAAAAATTACCATTGAAGCATTGGCTCGGCATTTTGATCAATTAGTTCCGCGACATCCAAATAGAAAATTAAGTGTGGTTTCGGATCCCGATAGCCCGCCGACGCGCTTAACGGTGATGATGAAAACCTTATTTATTAAGTATTTAACCGAAGGTTCTACCAGTGTTCCGCCGCAAGCGCGTGGAGCGGAATTGTTGGTGACTTGTGCGGTGCAAAATGCGTCCGATATCGCTGGAGATGATGGCACGGTTATGCCGGTGGTGTACGAACCGCATTATGCGCCTGGGCTTTTTGTAAATGTACGTGATCGCATTGTATACGGACCGAAAACCTATAACGGTAGTTTTTTTAATATTGAATTATCTGTTGTAGAATTAGATGGTCTAGCAAACAGTGCGATTTCTAAAGGGCTAGATTTAGCAATTGATGTCTTGGGCAAGGCACAGCCAGAATTAGCGGCCATATCGCCATTTGTGTCAACTTTCTTTAAGGGCGTTCTCAATTCACTCACCGAAGATGATATCGAATTAAAATTTCAATTCACCATTCCCGGACCTGAGGGGAAAGGGAAGGCAGACGTAGACTTTTTAATAGCTGAAACGGGTCATTACATCATCTTGAAAAAAGAAAACGAGACCCGTGATGAATATAACACCAAAGCATCAGTAAATCGCTATACCAATCGTGATCTTATTTATAACCCGGAAGACGGGTTGTTATACCATCGTGTCGACATGGAAAATCCGAAAAACAATTTTATTCCTAAGAATATTTTCCGTGACCAAACCTATGCGGTTTTAGTCGTAACCGATGAATATGCTGAAGAAGATAATTTGGGCGAGGCATTGCGAAAACGCTTGTCGAAACAACTCGGAGAGGATCGTTCGTCCGATTTAATTCCCACCGTCGCTCAAGCGAATACGTTATTAGATAATTATCAATCTTTTAGCTCTGCTTTAGTTTTAGCAGACGGCGCAAAACTTGATCAAGATACGCAGCGTCAGCGTCATTTAACCGTAAAAGATCAGCAGAAAAAACTATGGTCTTCTAGTTCAGATTTAACCAAAACGTTTATTGTGCGCGGACTTTATGACTTGGCAGATGAGGAAACGCAAAGTGCGCTGGGGCAAAGTATCGACGCTTGGAAGCGGGCCAATTTAGTGGTTGGTGATGACGGTCGTGTGCGAGCGGAATAACGCATGCGTCCGTTAACAGAATTGGGATTGTCCACCTGCGACCATGCGAGTGGGATTGTCACGTTACTCAGTTCACAACACCTGGTAAAAATTCATGGTGGATTTATTTTAGTTGGATCGGACACCGTATCAAAAGGTATCGCGGGTTGTTCTAATGCTGGCCCCACCATTAAGCCGTGTACTTCCACCTTAAATATTGAGAGCGGTAAATCGTCATTCGTAACTATTAATGGGAGGCCAATTTTGTTGGATACCGTTGTTGGTGGTACCGATGGAACGCCACCCGGTGCAACGAAATACCGAATAAAAGCCGTTGGGCATGCGTTAGTTGAAATTGCGTCTTAGTGTGATGGGAAGGCAGAGCGACGGTCATGAATAAGCGCAATAAAAAATTACTCATTTTGATGAGCATCATAGTGGGTCTTTATGTCTTAGCGACGGTATTTGGTTTAAACCGTGAAGATTCCGGCATGGGAAAAGCAATGACGGAAGTGCGTGCAGTTGTTGCTGATACCAGGAAAAAAATTCAAAAAGAAATGGATAAACCATTCATCTTGCGACTATTTGGTAGTTTGTTTGGCATGGAGGGGAACAGTTTTCAGGGCATGAAAGAAAAGTTGCCCAAAATATTAGAAGATGCGATGCCTACGTCAGTGGTCAGTTTTAGCGCGCCAGCTTCAACAAATGAGATAGCGTGTGCCGGGATGCGTTTGGGTGACGCGTTGCAATATCTCTATGAACGAAAAATTACTATGGGAGCACTCTATTGGACTTTTGACAAAACAGAAACAGCCGCAGAAACTAAAGCATATATTCAATTGTCAGGTAGTATTTTGATTGCTGAAAAAGATAAAGACGGCAAAGCGATATTGGTTTTGCAAATGAACCATAATTTTAACGGTGAAGACGGAATTGGCACGAGTGAAAAACAGAAATCAGATGCACGCACAACATTGTCGCTGTTAGCATCTGATCACGGAGTAAAATATCTGTCGTCGTGGTTTACCGATGGCCAACAAGGAGATGCAGAGAGTAAATTGCTGAAAAAAGGCGTTCCTTTGGTGCAGTGGAAAACGTTATCTGTGCAATGGGTGGAATCGGCGAAAGCTGTTTCGAAAGCGCCCTGATGGGTGGAAAGCTGCGTACACCAGCATTAATTGTCGCTCTGATCGCGGCATTTTTAATTATTGGTGTGGAAATGGGCTCAAGTTTTCGCGCCAATGGTTCAATGCTAGACGGACTCACTGGGCGCTTCAGCGAAATTGCTCATAATATATCGCAAATTGGCTCACCGGATGCCGCGCCAAAAGGTAGTAAACCAGTCGACTCATTTTCTGGATTGGAAAAACTATTAAAAACGCCCAATGGAAAACCACCGGGATTAGCAAT
>JAHEDF010000311.1 GCA_024641365.1 Planctomycetota bacterium
GACATTGGCTAATTCGAGCACGGGTGCAAATTCTAGCCCCGCTTTGGCAAAAGCCTGATCAATTAAAGTGCGGACCGTTAGTCCTTTTGCAAAAGTGACGACTCGTCGTTTGGTTAATTCCAACATGCTGGTCGGAATTTCTTTTGACGGCAAATTGGGGGGATAGACGACGACTAATGGATTTTGAAATAATCGTTCACAGGTTAATTTAGGATGCTCAGTCGTGCCAATAGCTATATCTAATTCGTCAGCTAATAACATTGCCATTAATTGAGGGCTCGATTGACAAACAACTTTGACTTCGACACGCGGATTTGCTTGAACGAAACTCGATAATATTGGCGGTAGGGTATAAATCCCAATAGAATCAACTGTTCCCAGTCGAACCACGCCAGCGACTTCGCCATCGCGTGAACGAACCCGCTCAGGTAAGGCTGCTAGACCTGTTAATAATTCTCGTGCGCCATCAGCTAATATCTCTCCGGCAGGTGTTAATCGCGCACCGTGCGATGTGCGTTCAACTAACACGACGTGCAATTGACGTTCGAGATCTTGAATTTGTCGTGAAATAGAGGGTTGGGTGAGTCCGCGAGTCCGTGCCGCAGCGCTCAAACTACCGTGTTCTGCAATGGCCAATAAACTCGCTAAGGCATGTGGTGATAAATCTGGGATGGACATGGTTTATGACCATAATGATGCTATACGTTTTGTGAATACCCCTAAACAGGTCTAGAATAAAGGTGATTTATTAAACAAATTGTAATAAATTATCGCTGAGCACTTAGTAAGATTAGTAAGATTAGTAAGATATAAAAAGTAAGGAGCTAAAAAATCGAAACGTAAAGAGATGTAAAATTAAAACCGACTATCATCACACCCATCACACCCATCAACTCACTTAATTCCTGTCATAACCCATTGTTTTCAAGACAATTAGGCGCAAAGAGTCCCAAATGGACAGGACATTGTCCACAATAAACGAACCGAAAAGTAGGTATTTCTCATATTCTATAGTAGTTGGTAATACCATTCATATTATCAACTTAAACCGCGCAGGCTTGCAAGTTATGACGTTATTTAGTCGACCTTCTTTGATCAGTCCTGGCCGAGGAGGAAATAGGCCAATCCTGCCCGCCATTGCGGGAAAATCATTAATGATATTTCTTACAACCGCTGTGGTATTGCCAGCGAGCGAGGTAACACCTTCACAACAGAAATTAAACATACCACAACAAATACGAACCGTAATAAATGACAACTGTATTGATTGTCATGGTACAGATAAACAAAAAGGCTTCGTTCGTTTTGATAAAACCAATGAATTGAGTAAAGAAGCTGTCATTGATTTAATGGGTAAGGTGCAAGAGCAATTATATTTGCATCACATGCCACCAAAGAGCGAAAAACCATTAGCAGCGGATGCGCTGGCATCACTTAATAATTGGGCTCGCGAGACGATAAAAATGTATGAGGGAGTGGATATATCTGATAAATTACGTTATCCGGATCATGGCAATTGGATTGATCACGAACAATTATTTAGCGGTAAAATTACTGAAAAGCCTTACACGCCTGCTCGTCGTTGGCTAGTGAGTCCACAAATATTTTATGAACGCGCTGTCGCTGTCTTTCACCTTGATCAGCGACAACGCCGTAACTTGAACCGTATATCTAACCCCTTTATTTTAACTGATCGTTCTGGTGTGCGTGATTATGATTTAGGTACACTTGATGGCGGTCATTTTTTTGCTATGCGCGCAAATGCAGAGTGGATGTCAGCAAAATTAATTCGTGGCGCTCGCGTTAAAGCCGGCGAAATAAAAGCTGATGAGTTTGAAAATAAAGCCGATAAGTGGTACCCTAAAAATACCCAGCCAGAATTTGAAATAATTATCCTCAAGAAAACTGCCCCAACTGACGAGGAAATGATTGCTGCGATTCAAACGCAATTTGATAATGTTTTGCAACGCCCCGCTAATGATAGTGAATTAGCGCGCTATCTGGTATTAACTCGTAAAGCCATCGAACTAGCTGGAAATACCGAAGGGCAACGGCAAATGTTGGCTGCTGTTTTACTGGAGTCTGAGTTTGTTTATCGCTTAGAATTTGGAGCCGGAAAACCGGATGCTTATGGCCGGAAAATGTTATCTCCACGTGAGGCCAGTTATGCTATTGCCTATGCATTAGGCGATAAAATACCCGATCCTGCTTTAGTTGCTGCTGTCAAAGAGAACCGTTTAAATTCAAAAGCGGATTATGAGCGCGAGGTAAAACGCTTATTGGCAGATGACAAACTGCTGTACGGACAAGTTGACGAATCCATTAGTCAAAAGTCATATTCATCGACACAACCCAAAATTATACGTTTTTTCCGTGAATTTTTTGGTTACTACACAGCACCACGCGTTTTTAAGGATGTCAATCGTAGCGATGGATTTTACCAAAATGCCGGACGAGGAACTTATGGTACCGCTGGAGATTTAGCGGATGAAGCGGATATGTTGGTTGATTATTATTACAAGCTGGATCGCAATGTGTTTGAAAATCTCATTGGCGGTGAATTGTATTTTGTTGCGCCTGTCGATAACGCAGAGGAAAAAATCAAATCATTAAATTTGGTATATGAAAAATTTAAAGACCGCGACTGGAAAAAGATCCCTGCCAAGCCACCGAAAGACTTTAAGTTTTTAAATGAAGAGGAAGAAAAGTTTTTGGGTAAACATCTTAATTATCGAGCCGGAGCGCGTGATTTACGTATAGCAATGATTCATATTGAAAAATTTCGCGAAAAGAATTTAACGCCTAATCCGGTGTACAATTATGCGTTTGGCACTAATTTAATGAAATGGGTGAATGCTTACAGTATAAACCCATTTGAATGGGAATATGCCGTAAAACAACCGTTTCCTGTTGACCATCGACGCGGTCTATTGATGCATCCTGCATGGTTAATTGCCCATTCTCAAAATTCGGCGACAGATATTGTAAGACGTGGTAAATGGGTCCGTGAAAAATTATTAGCGGGAATAATTCCAGATGTTCCGATCACCGTAGATGCGCGAATTCCTGAAGATCCACACAAAACGTTGCGTGAACGATTAGAGTTAGTGTCTGGCAAGAAAGAATGCTGGAAATGCCATGAAGCGATGAATCCACTTGGCGTGACCTTTGAAGCATTCGATGATTTTGGCCGTTATCGCACCGAAGAAAGTTTAGAATACCCAGAAAACCTAATTCAAAAGACGAAAACAAAATACGGCGCAGATACGTATAAAACAAAACCACTGAATTTACGTGGCGTTTTAGATGGCACTGATGACCCCAAATTAGATGGGGATGTCACTGATGCCTTAGATCTCGTAAGTCGTTTGCAAAAATCAGATCGCGCTAGGCAGTCAATTATACGACATGCATTTCGCTTTTTCTTAGGCCGTAACGAAATGCTCAGTGATTCACAAACACTCATTGATGCTGATAACGCTTATGTGAAAAGTGGTGGCAGTTTTAATGCTGTTATTGTTTCGTTATTAACCTCAGATTCCTTTATGTACCGCAAATAACACCGTGGAGTTTCACCATGATTAATCGTCGTCGCTTACTGCAGAGCTCAGCCTTGGTTGCAGGTGGACTCATGTTCGCACCGTGGTTGCAGGCGGCTACCGATGGACAAGTAACGAAGGCTCCAAAACGATTTATTTTCCTGCATAAAGGAAATGGCTTGTTGCCAAATACGCTCATGTTGCCGTCCATAACGGCAGAGCAAAAAGAACAAGAAAAACGACGCGATTCGTACTCAGTTGATCTCAATAAGCATGATCTTCCAGAATGGATGTCGCCACTTAGCGCACATAAAAAGGATATGGCAATAGTGCAGGGATTATCTGGGAAAATGTGTCAAACCGGCCATCATACCTGGTGTTCATCATTAGGAGTTTATAAAGCAACTGAACGATTAAGCTCAATAAAATGGGCAACCGTTGATGTCGAATTAGCACGCATGTTTCCAGCTGCCGTTGAACATATTGAATTAGCTTGTTTCCCTGAAGGTGGCGGTAATTCACGTGGCAACATTAATGGCATTGATAAAGGTTTCTCTGCGCTTGGTCCACAACGTCCTAATTTCGCCTTCGGTTCGCCTAAAATTGCTATGGAAGAATTATATAAATCGGTCTCGCAAGATAAGCAGGCACAAATTCAATGTGAATTAGAACGTACGCTCTTGGAGTTTACAGCTAATTCACAGGCTAAACTTAGCAATGGATTAGAAACGGGTGAAAAAGCCAAGGTGCAAGGGTACTCTGACTCCATTAGCGAAATGCGAGCGCAAAATAAACGTATAGAAGGCATGTCACAAGTAATTAGAAAATATATCCCCAAATTAGAAAAGAAACACTTTGAAGAAGATATTAATACGATTGACCGTCAGTGGGGACATACAGAAATATTATTGTCGTTATTAGTGTCCGGTATGACAAACGTCGTAACGTTCACACTCGATGAACTTGGCACTATTTATACGGGTCTCCCTGGCTTAGAGGGCGAACGCGTCAATTTACATGATGTTGGACATGGTAAATCATTTGGCGGTATCGAAGCGCTTGCTATTCGCGAAAAAGTGCGCCATCAGCATATGAAAGTTATAGATCATATTGTGAAGCGACTTAAATCAGTTCCGGAAGAAGGCGGAACTATGTTTGACAATACCATGATTTTATATTTCCCTGATAATGGTGAAACGCATCATAGTAATGGTGTTGAATGGCCATTTATCATGTTATCAGGCAGTAATGCCAAGCTGAATATTCGCGGACAATACATTCGTTTACCAAAACATGGTGATGAAGGCCATAAGACGCTAGGCAATTGGTATACTACCATCCTAAATGCTTATGGTAATGACATCCCACATTTTGGTGATCCAGACGTGGCTTTGGACGCCCTAAAACGGGATCAAAAGGGACCAATTAAACAATTTACAGTTTAACGAGGCATATATTTGATTAAATAAAAAACCTACTGCACGGCAGTAGGTTTTTTATTTATGAGTTCTAATACCAGTTCCGTGTCAATTTTTCAGTATTAAATTTAGCGAAGAATTCACAGGAGGCGCGGAGACGCGGAGAGCGGATGAGATGAATTGATAAATAGATGCATACATTAACCATTTTTCTATGACTTCTCCTCAAACCTCCGCGTCTCCGCGCCTTGTAAGTTGAATTTCCTTCCCTTTAAGAGCAATTTTTAATTTTCATCCTGGCCGTAAAATGCTGGGGCCATGAAAAAAAGGGAGCCACC